>JBAXUR010000082.1:0-15008 GCA_037129595.1 Methylococcaceae bacterium
TGGTTCTTAAATGCTCGGCAACCACTTTTACCCCGATTTCCATTGATGACCGCCCGACATGATTAACTCGGGCAAAAAAAGTCACCAACTCACCGACATTGACTTGCTGCCTAAAGAAAACCTGATCCAGCGCGGCAGTCACCACATAATTTTTGCAATATTTCGCCGCACAGGCATAAGCCACCTGATCCAGTAGTTTTAATAAAGAACCGCCATGCACATTACCCGAAAAATTAGCCATATCGGGCGTCATCAGCACAGTCATTGTTAAGGATTTTTCTTGTTTAGTCATTTTATGAGAAATATTGATAAAAGTCTTTTTGTAAAACCAGCGTAAAAATTAGCTTTTTGTCGATTGTTCTGACTACTAACCAGGCGAAGTGGTTTAAAATTTAACCGTGGCAAGCCCTTCGATAAACTCAAAAGAGCCTTGTCGAACCATAAACCTAAAAACCTCAGTTAAATAAAATGTGGGGATTTATCACTAAACTGGCATCATTTGAAAAACCCCATAATCACACTATTCTTTGGTAGGTGCTGATTATAACGCCTATTTAACAACCCGAAGCCTTTTAACCATTACACACTTGTTTTATTTATTGATTTAGCGCACCGCTTGATAAAATGGATGCTGATTTGCACTCTTTACATAAACCACAAAACCCTACACTCCATTGTTATTTCTTTTTTCGCGTTAAAACCGATGAAGTCGGTAGGTATCTTGCTTTCCTTGGCAAGATAAGGAGATTTGCAAACATCGCACCAACTTAAGGCCAAACAGCCGACTAATAATGAAAAAATGTTTACAGCCATACTCAATCAACCCGTTCCGTTCAGCAATCATTTTTGTTTACATCTGAAGCATACAGGTAGAACGCTATCATCCAATTCTGATATAACATCCAACGAATGTATAATTGTTTTTGTTTCTTTGTAAATATCCTCAAACTTACGACCATTAATACTTATGCCTGCGTTGGATTCACATTCGCAAACCTCAGATTGTAGGTCTAATAATAAGTGTAAGGCTTTTTTATATTGATCCGCTTTAGAGCGAAATTTAAAAAAATGATCACAAGCAACAAAGACCGTGACACTACCTGTCATAAAGGGAACAAGCCATGTTATATAGATGGAACCAGCAGTTTCATTAACGCTTAATAAAGTAGTTGCCAAAGCGCTTATCGCGGTAACTCCCACATCATGCCAAAACGCGAATCGATGAAATTTGACATACTCCTTTTTAAGCAAGTCAATGTTAATAGTGAGATAGGCTACGCTTAACTCTTCCATAAAATATCCGCATTATTTTAAATTAACTTACGATCCCAAAAAGACTGAAACCGCTCACTATATGTGGCTTTTGTCAAATCCCAGGTTGCTATCAAATTTGAAGATTTTGCCCATTGCTTATACAGTTCCATCCAGCCTTTGTTATCATCATCATCCCAGGTATCTTCCAGATTCAAATCCAAATAGACGTTTTCCATCAGCTGGATCATTTCGCTGCACAAATAAAATACCGCACGCTCTGGCGCTGTTGATGGACGCAACTCATCATCCAAGGGCTTTAAGCTCGCCCTCTTACTTAATTGATTCCAGATATTCATCAACCTGTCAGCATGTTTCGTGAATTGCATTTGGCTAGAGAGCATAGGCGAAAAAATAGTGCTTAGCTCTTTAGCAATTTTGTCCATAGATAAATCCCCTATAGTAATCTTACCAAAAAGCTGTTCAGTAATATCTCGCCCTAGACTCCGATAACTTTCAAACTGGTCTTCCCCATAAAACTGGTCTCCAGTGGTTTCATGAGGAAAATCCGGGTGGACAGATTTATATTGCATGACAGCAGTATCTTCATGACCATTCATGGATGCTTTCAGGTAAATTAGCCTGCCTTTAGAATCGTCCTTATAGGTAATCTCTCCTACTGCACAACGGCTCCGGCTCCAGTCGGAGTCGCTTTCAGGATGAATGGAACGAACATCAATTTCTATTTTTTCCACGAGATCATCGACTTCGCACATACGAATCAAAGTAGCCAAGCCTTCGAACTGTAGCTTGGGGTCGCATTCGCCATCGCTAATGATAATGACCTTGCACTGGCGTTTAATAAGTTCGTAAGCCGCCAGGTTTTCAAAATGTCCGCCATCGGAAATGGCTAAAAACCTGGATTTTTCGTTGGCCAGCCCGAATAGTTCTTTTAATAGATACCAAAGGCTGAATGTGGGTGATGGCTGCTGACAATTAGACTTACACGGATTGGGAAACCACCAGCCCAGTCGTGCATTAAACAGCGTCATCAAAAAGGCGACAGCGGACGAGGTGTGATAGCCCATGTTGGGGCTTGCCGCAGCGCCCGAGACTGAAATCGCCTGCCCCAGGGAGGGCTGATCATCCGACCCACCAAACAGGGCTGTGGACGCATAGCCTATTTCTTGGGTGTTGCCTGCTTGATCCCTCTTTAGATAGCGGCTGCCGCAAAATAGTGGATTCAGCGTAAAAATGGCACTGTGGCGAGTGTGCAAAGCGAGGTCGGTGGAGCCGCCCAGATTCAATGCACAATTGACTATATGTAGCGGCCCCTTTGGTGCTTGCTTATGATCGCCGTCGACCAGCGCTGCTAAAGCCAGGTCGTCAGCATCGTCGAATCCGGTAAAATTTTGCGGTTTGCGTTGGCCCGGACGAAAGCGCGCCGCACCCAGATAACAGCGCACCAACCGGTTGCGGTAGAAAGCATTAAGACTAAATTCGTTAATATCAACACGCCAGGCAAGCAATAAAATACAAAAAATACCGCCTGCAATAATGATCCAGGTAACCTTGGAATTTGCATGTGTCAGCAATTTCCAGTGCGCGTTTTCTATTGGGGTAGTATCTTCTGACGCTGGCTCGCGAATACTGGCATGTACTGCGCTGACATTAATCTTTACATCAGATTTTGCATCAATTTGTAGATCCAGTTGCTTGTCACTTTGCCCGGTATTACCCAGTAAGGTCAATTGGGATATTTTAAAAGGAGGATTAGTTTCAGGTGCTGAATTAATTGCAATAACAAGATGCAGAGCCATCGATATCGCAATTAATAAGCCTGCAATAAATATGAATGGAGCAACTTTTGCCACAAGTTCTTTGAGTTTTGTACTTATTCCTTTGCTGTCTGTTCCGCCAGTGTCAGCCGATTTTCCGGCAAATAATCCTGCCAGCGTTGTTCCAATCCAACCAGTGCCTAACTCCTTCCAATAGTCACCGTACCATAGCATCGCGCTCCATAAAGGACTGTAAACAGCGATGACTACAATCACCATCCAGCTGAATCCATAGATTGCAAGCCAAGCGGCAAAACGGCTCCACCACTCGCGCGTATCCTCGCTCGATTGACGGCCCAACATCCCTATCAACATCACAACTGTGAGCGAAAACGCAAAGAGTATCAGCGTTGGTATCCAAACAAAGGTATACCATTGGCCTGCCTGTCCTGCCACATCCGGCTTCCAGTCGTGGAGCAACACCATAATAACGGAAAGCAGGGCATGCAACACCACCATTGCGGGAACCGGAGCCAGTAAGGCGAAGAACAAATCTTTAACGCGATAAGTTTGAATCCCTTTAATGTGGTAAGTACGAACCGAGCAAAACGAAAGCAGCCAGAGCGACATGAAGACAACTGAAAGCGTAAACGGCCATTGATTCCAGGCGCTAGTGAAGAGTCCTCCAAAGGTATCCAACTGCGCAAATGCACAGGCAGCATCCTGAGTTTTATCGCAAGATTTATGGATGACATCATACATAATCTGCCCCTTCAGAATGATCGCATCAAAAAACCCTACGACCATCATGGGCAGCACTACAACCGTCTGCACATAAGTCTGAGTGTAATTGATCTCTTTCGGCGCATTGTCTCCCTGCCAAAATATGTTAACCAACTGCACCGCAACCGGCTGCAGAAAGAAGCCTGCTATAACCAATAAAATCGCAATGATGCTGGCAATATACGGATTAACAGCTTCAGGTGCGAACAGGTCATAATCGACGTAATCGCCAATGCCCCATGCAACCAATAGGCTGATGAGTGCTACGACAAGCCCGCGCCACCAGTTCTTGACATTGAGAAACCTGCTCTTGGGGCGATTCAGCCGCAACAGGTTACCGGCAATACCAACCACAGCCAGAATATATAGAAAGATTGTCGCCCAGTGTATGGAACTCGCATCGGACCATTGTTCGAAAGCAACAAACAGGGGTCGAGGTAGTAGAAGTAATACGGCAATGGCTAGAATGACCATGAGCTGAACCAACAACGTGTTGCGCAACCAGATAGTTCCGATTGACCAGGTATCTGCGCTCAAAACGCTGAATTTGGGCGAAAGATAATTGGAATATCGGCGTAAATGGTCGATGGACGTTTTCCAATCAGAATTTCTACATAGCCAGTCAGGCTCTGCTGGTTGCTTTTTTTGCTTGGCTTTTTCGTTATGCTCAGCGGTGCGCTTGCAGTTGGCGCTTAACCAGGCACCGATATAGCCGCCGCCAGATACCGTTGACAGGTAATCAATCTTCTTGAGCAAATCGAACTCTTTGAGTACTTCAAGCACTCCGAGGCCAAAAGTGGCGCTACGAATACCGCCGCCGGAAAAAGCGAGTCCGACCAGATTGTCTAGCGCTTGATTAGTATCGTCGGGTGAATAGACGGATTCTCGGTGTGCCCGGATATGCATGAACTCCTTCTCGAAGGCTTCCCCCCATTCCAACCTGACTGCGGTTTTATTGCTTTGAGTTTCAGTGTTATCGTTCATGACGTCCCCTTTTTTATTTTTATGCAGATTGGATTCAGCATTGTTGTGGTGAACCGGCACACAACATTCAATTCGTTCTGCGGACTACCCACGTAAGGCGGGACAGTTTAAAGTTGATAGTCATTCTGTGGCATGACGTATAAATCAATGTCCAATATTTACAACTTACAGCATCAACTTTTACCAGATCAAGAAAAATCACCCATCATATCTTTAATTTCATCTGTATTTCAGACCAACGGCTTTCGTGACATCATGTATTTTAAAACCGCTTATAACTCTAGTACTTAATCAAATTTCTCATCTCCCGTTGGTTCGAGATGCGTAGTCTGATTCATGTCCTGACGGAATTTGGATAATTCATAATACATTCTAAAACGAGCACGATTCTGATTGCCCAGTGGACGGTGCTCCGGCAGGCAATGCCATGGATTCATTTTTAAGCGTTTGGTAAATTCAAGCAGAGCCTCAGAATCAAATTGCTGTTTTGGTATGTGCACTGTAGCCGCAGGGATAAACGGAGAAAGCGTTTCAGGCCAACGAACCGAAGCATTTTCAATAGGCATTAAATGAGGATCAGTCTGTACCTGGATCATCAGATCAAATTCCACATCGTGGTCATTAAGGGTCTTGATCATATTTTCCCTAAGATAATTGAACGGAGGTGAGCCAAACGGCAGCCCCGGTATGTTGGTATCGACTGGTGTTTTCGGTACGAACGAATACATCATGGCCTGACCTTCGCCCAACAGATAGGGAACACAGCTCCAGTAACGTTGCCCTAGCGGGTTGTACATGGTTTCATTCCACAGGCTTTGCATAGACATGTCCAGAATATGAGAATCCAATGGGTTGATGAAATAATACAGTGTCATATCCACCAAGCTCCAGTACTGCAACTTGGCATTTTCCCTAGTGTTGGGTGTGACAAACGTCGGGGTGGTGACAGTAATAAAATCCTGGGTGAATTTTTCTTCATCCATGAGCTTTTCACCGGGAACCCCCATAAGTTTCACCGACATACTCATAAAACCGACATCTTCAATATCGGAAGGTACATTCGGACCGGGACCGGCGTACCGCACATAGGCCTGATAACTACGCGGATTGGCAAAAATGCCCTTGCGACAATGTTCCGGCAGGTCATCTCGAATGGTTACCGTGGCATGCAAAACACCGTGCGTTTTGGTATTACCGCCACGCTCATAACCGCCCGGTTTGAAACGCCCACGCATCTGGTCAGCCATGAGATCAATAATTTTATCCAGGCTTTCTTGTTCATCCGGGCTTATTTTTTCCTCGGCGAGTTGCAGGCAGTCATCCTTGCGTCGTAGATTGATAAGATACTGGACAAACCAAGCACTGCGCTCGCGAAAAATAAAGTTCCATTGTGGGCGAAACCAAGGCTCAAATCTGCGTTCGATATGCAATAATTTAAGCAAAAATTGGTGAATACATTTTAGAATTCGGGTCTTGATCGTCATGATGTGGTATCGCTCCCATTGCCAGGCAGAGCTGCGATGTACTTGATTGCACGTAGCCCTGGCATAAAAAAATAACCGCCTCCACGCACAGTAATAAACTGAGGCAAGGGACAGGTTTTCTGCATCGGTCCAGCCGGATCGGGACGGTTGAATTGATCAGTGTTATCGCCACTCATTAACGGCTTGCGATGACCCAACAAGGGATCTCTTTCCTGTTGGACGCTACTAAACTTACTGTTCATAACCCAAGCATTTTGAACAAACTCAAACTGCCGGGATATGTTGGCCACCAAACAGATAAACTGTAGACCGCGTTCGTCGGTTGGCGCATCTGGTTTGATGGCATCTTTGGGCGTCAGCACAGATCCATAGGTTCGGGCCCGCCGCAGTAGACGATGGAAGCGCGATGAGGCCACGAGGTCTTCATCCGGACGACTTTGCCCGAAACCCAATGTTTTAATCAGCCGAGAAAAAAATCCGGTTACCCCAGGCGGTAAATCACCGGTGCGCGGATTCACCCTGCGAATGTGTGCGCCTATTGGACATTGGTTTCCACCAGGATCTGCATCGTAGGTAAAATGATTATAATGATCGTCTCCAGCAATTCCAGGAATGTTTTCAACACACCGTGGAATCAGTGGCGTGCCATCACGATTTCTGCCCACCATAGATGCGGCAAGCTGTTCGCGCTTTTCTGGGTCAGTGCCGGCCGCTTCGTATACAAATTGCCAAAAGCCGACAACATCCTGATCCAGTTGGCGCAATACAAGGTAAGTGCCGTTACGTCCAAAATCTTTTAATGTGGGATTGTCTTCTGCATTGGCTAGAACATCTGCGAGCTTGTCTTGTTGCGGATTAATGAGCGGTCGTACCGTGTATTGTTGGTATTCATTGGGATAGCCCAGCAGCACTTCACCTACCGCCAACAAATTGGAATAGCGATCGCGGTCATGGGAGTTTGTGCTTTGTTGACGGTACCAGTCGATGTCAGGTTGACTGATGCCATCAGCAAACCCAAAGGGTTCAACAGTAAATCCATTGAGATCTATCTTGCCAATATTCTGGGTAGGCAATTGATTCAGTAATTTAAATGCTTTTAAAAAATGTTTACTTTCAACAGTTTTTCGCGAAGCTCCAATACCACCTTTTACGGCATAAAGCAGCAACAGGACATGGGGTATTTTTTTAGCATCACCGCCCCATTCCCACTCTTTCGGCGCATTCTTTTCGATATCGCCCAAGCGGCGGGAGCGGCTTTCATCGCCCGACATACCGGTGATGAATTCATCCGAAAAGTTTTCGATAACGGATTCCGTTAGTCCCAAGGCACGCAAACCTTGAGCAGAGAAGGCAATATGTAGTGCTGTGTCAGGTGGTGGGGTTGATTGCACGGCATTACTGAACGGCGCTGTGCCCAACCATTGTTTGGCGGCATCCGCATCGGCAATATCCAGTAACATAAAACAGGTATCGGTTAATTTTGCATGACCAAAACGAAGTAATCCTTGCAGGTCATCAAATTCAAAATCACTGGAACTCATCATCACCATAACTCCTTAACTCAAATTAGGCTAAGCCATTCACGAATGTTTGCATCACTGGTCTGACGGATTTCCACACCTTGTCGAATGCGACTGTTACGCGCCAAATCAGTGGCAGTTAAGTCAGGGTAAGCCTTGTACCAAACCTCGGTAGGTAATTGATGTCGCCTTTGTGTGTATTTAAATGCTTGCTCCCGCTCCGCACCTTCCTTAATTAGCCAAGTTGTGGTGGGATAGCCAACAGCATGACTGAAGGTCAGATTAAGTCCCCAGCCAGCCTTGTTAATAAAATCGTCCATGTAGCTTTCATGGCTACCATCATAATTACTGGCAAAAAAAGCTCTTCGGTTATTATCCATAAAGACCCAGCGGGCAAAGTGAATAGTCCGTATCCTGGCGAGAAAGCCATGATTGTAGACGTGTCTGGCAATATAGTCAGTCAGCAGGAGTATAAAATTGAAGGTCAACAAGCGAAAAAGCCCTGGTTTTACATCACCAAAGACATTGTATTGGTTGCTGACATCCCAATCTTCCTGCATGGAAAGCGTTTGTATATATTTGTAGTCTGGGCGGATAACGAGTTCAGGGTCAGAGCATTCAAGCATCCGTAATCGTATAAAAAAGAAAGGTGCAATGACTAGAAATAAGGGGGTCAAAAACAACAGAATAAGCGGAATTCCGATCTTGTGTAGCTGATTCCGGATTTCCCATGCCCAAGATGTTGGTTCCGGCAATGTTAACGTAAGCCTTCCGGCATGTTTCTCCATTTCAACATGGGACAACAGTTTTTGCCGTAAAGCGCGGGTATTTTCCCGACCAACTTCATCGACAATTTGTTGTAAACAGGCAGACAAGCTTCGATGCAGTGCGGCTTCTTCATACACCTGTCTGACTGTTCTGCCAATCCAGTTTACATAATTAGCTTTAGGCTCGACATTATGGGCTTTCATCCAGGCCAGCAAACCCTCGCTGTTTACATCAGGAAACCCGACACAAAACGAAAATATTTTTGTCAGACCAGGTTCGGCATGTGCAACGAGTTCTGCCAAGAATGAATCCCGATCGCCATCACAGTCTCCAAGAAATGCTAATGTAGGCTGCCACGGTCTTGGCGTTACGCCAAAGGCTTTAATTTCATCTGCGGTCTTTGCTTCAATAATCGTAAAACGCGCAAAATGTAAACGGTCGAACCGGCCAAAGGGCAGCAATTTATTATCGGGATTAACATGCCCTACAGCTTTATTCATGAAGGACAGCAGAGTACGCAGTTTTTTTATTTGTCCATCGCGTACAGTTGCACAAATCATGAAGGTGGATTGGGGTGTCATAAAATCTCCTTCAATCTAACTAGTTACTTGATGCCTTACTGGATGTTATCTCGTGTCAGGGCAAAATCCAGAATGCGTTTTTTCCTCCACCACACCTTGCCAAGATAAACACCGGGTTCGATTTCGCGAATTTCATCACGAATCAATTTGGCAAAGAATGAGGTACTGGAATAATCAATAACGATAGTATCTTTGCCATCAAGCCAGCTTTTGTCACGATAGACCTTGGCGACGACAAATGTCAGGCTGAAAGATGTTATCTTGTTGACGAGCACACCTGCTTGGCCACTCGGACAAAACAGATCGAATACTTTTCCCTGCCAAGCATAGAGACCTACTAATAAAGCCACAAATTTTGAAAAAATTGAGCCGGCCAATATGGCTGTACCATGCGTATCGCCATTGGGAATATCTCCCGGCTCGGCATTGCTGTAGATTTCATCAAGTTCCTCAACCGATTTGCTTAACCAGTTATTTACAGTGTCATTCATTTTCGTTACTCCTTATTTTTGTTATTCCGCAGTTCAGCGGCTTTAGCATAAACCAGTCGGCGAACCTGATTCATCCTGCCCAGTGGTTCGTGCGCGGGGAGACTTTGCCAGGGATTAAAACTGCTGCGTTCGCAGTGCGTTAATGATTCCGGATTATCAAAATCCTGATTTTCAATCTTAATGGTTGCAACTGTATGGAATGGAGAAGCTTCTTCATCCCAGGTGACCGAGGCATCCTCGATTGGCATGGATTCGGGATCCGTCTGTTTTTGCACAGCAAAATGAAAATAAGCGGGGCCCTGTTGCAAATGTGCTTTGAGAGCGGCACGCAACTGGTCTTCGCCTGCATTCACCACCTGTGTGGTTTGATAGTCCGAGCAAGGTATTACTGAATATTTGACAACCTGATTACCCGACTCACCCAAGCGAAAGGGAACCGTACTCCAATAACGGATATCAAGCGGACTCAAATGTTCTTTTTGTGCCTTAAAAACGATCCAAAGTGATTTGAGATGCGGATCGAACGGATTCAAAAAAAAGAGCAGTTTTTTATCTTTCTGCCGCGCACGGGTAAATGATAAAAAATCCTCCGGCGTGGCAACGAAAAGCGCAGGATAACTATTTAACAAAAAATCCTGAAAACCCAGTTCCCCCCAGAGTACCTGCCCCTCCACATTGGATAATTGAATGGACAGTCCTCGAATATCTTTTTTTGAATCATTCCTGTTGGTGGCGTTGGCAAATCGCAATCTGGCAGGGTAGCTGCCAGGCTGTGAAAAAATACCCTGTTTCAACTCCTCGGGAATATCGTCATGGACACGAAACTTCGCATTAACACAAGCAATGGTTTTCGACTGATTGAATCTTGGAATAATATTATTTTCAGTTTCAGCCAAGGTAATAGCTTCAATACACTGGCTCAGTTCGGCAACCAGCTGATCAATTGGAATCTCATTTTTCATTGTATTACCCCATCCTAATATGGCACCGGCGTGATTGAGCCAAGCGTTTGAACCTGCGCTAAGTTTTTTAATCGCGTACTGTAGAGAGATACAAGATTTTGTGTCACTACTCCCTAACAGCTATTTAGTGAAAACTTTCGTCTGCATCAGCACCAGCCTTCGGTTTCCATTGCAGAGAATAATATTCGCCTCGATCCCTGGCCCAAGGATCAAAAACATTCATGACTCCTGCAAGCTGTTCAGATAGCTCCGGCATGGTGCGCAGCATTATCCTTTTAAGTGGCGATACCTGGACTTTGTGACCATTGTACAAATTGGCTTCCCACTGTTTTTCGCCCGGCCCATTGTTCATGACCCATTGCAGACCCAATATAGAATAAAATTCCGGCCGAAAACTGGACGTAAAGAACCGGTCACTAAACAAACGCCGCGAAGCATTGAGGATAAACACATGAAACTGGGTTTCCGAAATGGCATAACCATGCGGACGGGTAAATTCGGCTAACCACCCAACGACCGTATCAACATCCTCAATATTATCGACCAAAGAACCATTTGGATGACCCAGACAATCGTTGATTGCCGAACCATCCGAATTAAACTGGGCATCAGTGATAACTTTGCTTGCGTCACATTTATGCTGCCCATAAACTTCACGGAGAATACCGATCAACCGTTTCTGTTCTTTTTGTGCCTCTTTGTCGCTTTCCCACTTATTTATAAAATCATCAAAGCTGGTTAACTGTGTCAAACCATATTGACGCCTGAACTCATTAAACCGTGGCACACCTCGTTCCCGGTCACGTATGAGATCCAATGCCGCAATATCAATTTTATTGGTTTCAGTTTGCAAACGTGGCAACTCTAAATTCTGCAAAAACTGGGGATGATTCTGCAAGGTTAGTAAACCGAGACGCTGCCGCCCCATGCTCAAAGCCCAGTTGCCCAATCCACCATCTGTCATTGCCTGTGTAGCTTTATGTTGAAAAGTACTAATAACGGGTATCTTCTTGCTAATTAAATTGGGGCTCTGCAATTCTCGAAATTCAAGTAGATCAGGCAATAACGGATGCAAACGATAGACCGTGGGAAATTCTTCCGGAAAATTAAATGGTGAACCAAAATGATTAACACCGCCGTTTACGTGTTCCGGGTTGCGTAAATCCCAAATATCTTTTTTGGCGAGAGAATCACGGATAACACCAGGACGATCTTCATAACGATGGCTACCCAGTCCAAATATACCAGCGCCAGCTGCAAACGCCGAATAGAACTGGTTGGCTTTAATTTCTTCCGGGGATTTAGCCAAATGATTAACGACAATTTTTTCCAGAATTTTGGATACCGGATTATCTTTTTCCACCAAGCCGTTCCAGTTGGCATTCATACCCAGATTCAGAGGCTCGTCATAAAGTAGTTGCGTAGTCCATTCAGTAGTATGAATCTTTGCTATTTCTGCGGCAACCACTAGCCGCGCTATCTGAAATAACTCCTCATTACTCACTGCTTTATAGGAAATTACCTGCTCAGGATTTGCCGGATTTCGTAAACCGGAATCAGCCAGTGGTGTCGCGTTTTCTTTTGCCCTGAACGCGTCTACAAAAAGGTTATGCTCCCGTACAAACAGATTATGGTAAAAGCTCAGTCCAACCGTCCAGTTATCTGCAAATGCCGCAGCCTCCTGACCTTTCCAGCCCGGATTAATTGGATCAGCCACACAGCCCGCATCAGAATTTTCACAACTGTTGAAAACCGGCAAATAACCAAACTGCTCACCTGCTCCCGGATGCTTCCCTCTTGGAATCATCAGTAATTTTGCGGAATCATTCGGGTCACGTTTTACTCGCTTGAGCGAGAGCTCATCAAATCCATAGATTTGGGATGCATCCCACCACGCGGTCACATTGTTTTCTGTGGTGCGGGGAGCACGCGACAAATATTTCTTACCCTCATATTCAAAAGTGGGCGCCGGTTCATGCTGAGCCACGAAAGCAACATCAACTTTGTCGTTCGGCCTGCAACCGATTTTAGCGACCTCTTCAGCCGTAACTGGCTGCTCCTGATTATTTACCAGTTGACTCGCGCAACCGACCGGCATTTTTTCATCGGAATTGTGCCCTTCAACCAGATGGTAAAACCAGTCATGAGTCATGAACTGAATCCAGTAGGCGGCAAGCACATTAAAGAATGGCGCTTTTTTATAATCGCATTGCGCATTTTTCGCATTTTCAGGCAAACCCTGGCCCAAGTTACAGGCTTCGGGATTTTCCTGGGATCGAGTAAACAGTTTTCGAGATATGATCTGTGGATCTGGTTTAAGTAAACCCAATCGATCAGCATGACGATTACGGGCCAATTCATTTACCCCCAACTGCGGGAAGGTGGATTCAAAGCGGACATTACGCGCAAATAATTGATGAGTTGAGCCCATAGCGGGATTGTAAATATCATTACAGATACCCGTTAAATTGCGATGCCTAATAAGGTCGCCCTTACAGAGCTGTGCTCCATTATCACTGGTTACTTGTTGAAACTGCGGATGAGATGCCGGCAAACGCATCGCTTCCCAGGTTTTTAATACCGGACCGACTGTTTTCCCGTCACCTTTTATATAACTTTCATAGGTTTTATTATCATAAAGATTGAACCTGATTAATTCCATTCGCTGGTATTCCAAGTCCATTAATGCCCCATCTACGCCACGTCCATCAGGATTCAAATGCTTATCTAATTTGGTAATACCTTCCCACCCTGCCGCTTTACTGGAGGAATCACCCGTAGCCCAGTAATTAGCCCAGTCAACCCAGACAGAGTCGCGCCTGGCCAGCGCCTTATCTCCACCCCTGCAACTGGCAGTGTCCTCACTTACCTTACCTAAAAAACGCCCGGATTGTTGTTTAGCAAGAGGTCGCAAACCCTTCACCCCCATTTTTACACAAGCCTCGTCGGCACGAATCTGTTCTTGCGTCACAAGAGGATTGCCGGCGCAAAGGGAAGCCGTAGCCAACAACGGCACAAAAAGAAATGGCAAATAGCGATAGCTCATCATTTTCTGGTCTCCAATATCCATGTAATTTTCGAAATTTTATTTCAACTACTTTTCGAATCAGGATAAACCAGATGTTGTTATATAACCATAACCCAAATGGGTCAATTTACAGATAATTCACTAATTTAGTTGCTTGGCTAAGTCGCATAACTCATGCTATAAATTACTGGATATTTGGGGGAACTAAAAATAACTATAAGGAGGTCTCAATGGATCAAATTACTGACGGTATATACCTCAATTCAATATTGGCTAACGCACCCGGAAAGCCGTTGATTTGGAACAAGTTTCTTACAGAACTTGCCCAACAACTGAATTGCGACTCCAGTGCCCTACTGATTACCGATCTGATTAATCGCGAAAACACGCGCTTTCTTTTCAGTACCCATATTCCACAGGAATATCAGGACCAGTATGAAAACACATTAAACAGACTGGATACCTTCAATTATTTTATTAGCAAAACACCGCATCAAGTCTTTTTCAATCAAGCCTTAACAGGTACTTATCTTGAAGACGGCAAAAGCGTTTTTATACCGCCATACGGACAGAATTATTGTTGGGGTTTATCAATTCCCTGCAACCATAGTCATTCACTCAATCTGTTAGTCAATCGTAAAGAAGCATTTAATGATGAGGAAAGACAACAAGTTACCCAGCTTTTACAAAGTATTATTTCACCTTTGGATGAAGCGATACACGCTGAGCAACGTCATAAAATAAATAGTCAACTGATTCATTACATGAGTGATCATTTCGACGGATATATTATTATCGACAATGAATTAAACATTCTTTTTTCTGACTCGATTTATACGTCGATTATTAGCCAACTGGATTGTGTGAAAATTTCAAATAACCGGTTTGGCATGAAATCCCCGGCTATTGAACAGCGACTGTTATCATTAATTGAAAACAACGAAGAAGCGACCATTCATAACCAGTGCCATTCCTGCCAGATCACTCTCATTCCAGTTTCTTCTTTAAAAAACCTTTACCAGTGGGAATGTTACAGAGATGGATTTATTCTTACATTTACCCATGATAAAGAAAAAAATCCTGCCATTGACCGGTTAACAGAAATTTATCACCTGTCCAGATGTGAAGCAGTTTGTGCACTGCACTTTATGAAGACACCCTCAATTTCGAATGTTGCGACAAATACTCATCGCTCGCAGGAAACTGTTCGAAATCACATAAAACATACCATGCAAAAAATGGATGTACATAGTCAGGCGGAGTTGATGAAAAAGCTGATAACACTGGTCGCGTTATGATTCATTTTTTCTATTCCAAAATTTCAAACATAAAAAAAGGCAGCTATAAGCTGCCTTTTTTAACGGTAACAAACAAAAAC
>JBAXUR010000083.1:0-14835 GCA_037129595.1 Methylococcaceae bacterium
TACTGCCAGCACAAACCGCAACTTCACCATCAACACCGGCAAGACCGCCACTATTGATGTTGATGTCAACGCGAATAACCTCACCCTGTCCGGCGCTTCGACTGTGACGAACGGCGCCCTGACCAAGGCCGGCGCGGGTACGCTAACTCTTTCCGGTGCCAATACCTATACCGGTGCAACTACGCTAAGCAATGGTACCTTGCAGATAGGCGTGGATAGCGTTGGCTCTGTTGGTTCGATTACGAGCAGTGCTCTTGGTACAGGGGCTTTGGCCATTAACGGAGGAACGATTTCTTCAGACAGTACGACGGCTCGTACCCTCCTTAATGCCGTCACTTTTGGTGGGGATGTCGCTTTGGGCAATGCTACCAATAATGGAAAATTGACCTTTAGCGCGGCTGCGAATCTGGGTGGAGCAACCCGAACCCTGACGACTGCCAGCGATGCGCAGTTCGACGGTGTTATTAGTAACGGCGGGCTGACCAAGGCCGGCGCGGCTACGCTAACTCTTTCCGGTGCCAATACCTATACCGGTGCAACTACGCTAAGCAATGGTACCTTGCAGATAGGCGTGGATAGCGTTGGCTCTGTTGGTTCGATTACGAGCAGTGCTCTTGGTACAGGGGCTTTGGCCATTAACGGAGGAACGATTTCTTCAGACAGTACGACGGCTCGTACCCTCCTTAATGCCGTCACTTTTGGTGGGGATGTCGCTTTGGGCAATGCTACCAATAATGGAAAATTGACCTTTAGCGCGGCCGCGAATCTGGGTGGAGCGACCCGAACCCTGACGACTGCCAGCGATGCGGAGTTCGGCGGTGTTATTAGTAACGGCGGGCTGACCAAGGCCGGCGCGGGTACGCTAACTCTTTCCGGTGACAATACCTATACCAGCGGGACGACCGTCAGTGCCGGAAAACTTCTTCTCGACCGGGGTACATCGTTTGGGAATGATTACTTTGCCAGCAGCGGGATTGCCATCGCCAGCGGCGCGACCTTTGAAATAAATCAGACTGGCAATACATCTAGGTATAGCAATATTACCAAGACCGTGACCGGGGCGGGGACGTTCTCCAAAACCGGAGCCGGCGAGATCAACCTCGCGAATGATTCCACATCCATTACCACATTTAACCAATCAGCCGGTGGTTTGATCAATGTTCAAGCAGGGACTTTAAGCTATTTCAATACCCACGCGGATAATAAAGGCTCTTTAACTATTGCGACCGGCGCAACAGCAACGTTGGATAATGCCCAAGGCGCACCCGGCTACTTCGACGCGCTCAACGGCGGAGGCAACCTTTCTTATGCTACTGGTAGTGCACGCACCATCACGCTGGGAACAGCTAATGGAGGGGGCACATTTTCGGGCATATTATCTAACGGCGGCTCAGCATCGGTGTCATTGACCAAGACGGGTTCGGGTACTCAGATATTCTCTGGCAACAACACCTACACCGGTGCGACCAGCATTACTGGCGGTATCTTGCAACTAGGCGCGGCCGGAGCCCTGGGCAACGGGACAAATAACACTTCAGGCGTGACGGTTAGCAATCTTGCAGCACTGGATTTGGGGGGCATTACTCCGACAGCCACGGTGGCATTGAATCTCAACGGTACCACCGCAACCGGCACCGTTGGCGCTTTGACCAACAGCAGCGGCACGGCGGCAAGCTATAACGGCGCCGTGACACTGCAAACCGCCAGCAGTATCGGCAGCAGCAACGGCAACATCACGTTGGGCGGCGCGGTCAGCGGTGCTAACGGTCTGACCAAAGTAGGCACGGATACCCTCATTCTGACCGGTGCCAGCAATGGCAGCACCACCACCACGATCAGCGACGGCACCTTGCAGATCGGCACTGGCGGTGCTACCGGTGCGCTTGGCAGCGGGCTGGTGACGGACAATGGTAATCTGACAATCAACCGCAACAATGCGTTCACTATAGGCTCCGCAAACGCCATCAGCGGAACGGGTTCATTTACCCAGGCCGGTAGCGGGACGACCACACTTTCCGGAACCAACACCTATACCGGTGACACCAACATCAACGCAGGCACATTGGTCGTTGACGGCTCTATCGCTACCAGCTTACTTACCTCCGTCAACAGCGGCGGCATCTTGCAGGGAAGCGGCACGACCGGCGCGGTCAGCATCAACAGCGGCGGCACGCTCAGCCCCGGTGACAGTCCCGGCACGCTCACCAGTGCCGGTGGCGCCACCTATGCCGGCGGCGGTACTTACCTCTGGCAGATCAATAATGCCACGGGTGCCGCAGGAAATCCTACAGGCTGGGATTTACACAACATAACCGGCGGCGCTCTGAATATTTCGGCTACCAGCGGCAGTAAATTCACAATCGATATTACCGGTCTGAATGCCGGCAATACCTCCGGCTCTGTGGTTAATTTCAATAAATTTACCAATTACACCTGGAAAATTGCCAGCGCCACGGGCGGCGTTACAGACTTCGCCGCCAACAAATTCAACTTGTTGACCACCAATTTTACCAACAACAATAGTATTACTGGCATCAAGAGCAATGGTTTTTTCAGCATCGGCACCTTGGGCAACGATCTGCAATTAATCTACACGGCTGCGGTGAGTGCTACAAATTATGCCAGTGACGCCAATCCTGGCGATACCAATGCCAGAAACGTCGGCACCGTGCTGGATAATATCACCAACCCGTCAGCCGATATGACCAACGTCTTGAACACGATGTCCGGCTTAAGCAGAGCGCAAGTTGCCGCCGCGCTGGATACGATGGTTCCGCAGGTCGATGCCGGGGTGGTCAACACCGACCGGGAGTCCCTCAATAATTTCACCGGCGTCTCGATTGACCGGGTGGAAAAGGCTCATACGGAAGTGCAATCCAAACATTCAGCGCGGTCTGGCGTCTCCAGCGGCGAGGCGGGCAAGCTGGACGGCCTGTGGGCCAAGGGTTACGGCAGTTATTTGAACCAAGGCACGCGCGGCGGCATCGCTGGCTATAACGCCTGGAATGCCGGTACGGCGCTGGGCGTTGACCGCCGTTTCACCGATGCCCTTACCCTCGGTATCAGCGGTGGTTATGCTTACGGCAATGTCAATTCCGATGCCAATGGCGCCAATACCACCATCAATAGCGCCCAAACCACGCTTTATGGCGGCTATCAAGACCAGAAGCGGCCGTTCTTTATCGATACCGCCGTGTCCTTTGCCTATAACTGGTATGCCGGCCGACGCAATATCAACATCGGTGACATCATTTTGAGAACTGCCAACGGCTCCTATGACGGCCAGCAATATGGCGCGTACTTGGGCGGCGGTTATAAATTCAAGTTTGCAGACGCCATCGAAGTGACGCCGCTGGTGTCGCTTCAATATAATAACCTGCAAATAAACAGCTATAACGAAACCGGGGCCGGTGCGTTAAATTTGAACGCAGGCACCCAGAATTACAACCAGTTGCAATCCGGCCTGGGCGGAAGGATAGCCACAACCCTGAGTTCGCAATGGGGCAAAGTGACGCCAGAGTTACACAGCAAATGGCTCTATGATTTCTTCGGCGACCCGTTCGCAGTGACCTCCACCTTTAACGGCGGCGGTGCGGACTTTGGCGCCAATGGCGCCAAACCGGCGATCAACAGTTTTAATGTCGGCGGCGAACTGAAACTGGACTTACGGGATGAAATTGCCGTTACCGGCAAAATCGATGCGCAATTAAGACAGGACTTCTCCGGCGTGTTCGGCTCGTTTACGGTGCGGTTTTGAATGGAATCTATATATCTTTATACAAAACGCACATGTGAAGCAAGCAGTCTTGTTGTTGAATCAACTCGGAACCAAGTCAGCAGGGACGTGATATGCCTGATTTTAAAGAAGTACGGTGTATCGAAAACTAAAGCAAGAATTAGATTTTTTGTTGACTGACAGTTAATGGGTATTTCGGAATTGATCTTTATTTAAAGCATAAATTTTACTAGCCGTAATGGGTGCGCGGTTGCTCATCATTGATGGTCTTTGAATAAGAGCTTTAAAGTTTTGAACAGCCGTTCAGGAGAAACCCGTGTCTGTCACTTGTTGGCAAACTGAACTCCATGTCGCAAAATTGATTGCCGTAAAGCGGACGGTCGTGTCTGTCTCTTAATGGCCGTGAGCTGCCAGTCAGTTCCAACTAAAAATCAACACCCTCTCGGATGGGCTTGCTTTTACTCCCGATTTTTAATGATTATTGCCATACAGAATATAAATGACCGAGATAATCACGGAGTCAGTCATCGGCATGTCGCTGTCGTTTTTGCCGGGCGTAAAGCGCCATTTTAAAAGGTATCGGCATAACCGGTGCCTTGGGCAAATCCATAGATTGCCTTAACCAGGTTAGCATCATGACATGCATTAAAAGCACTAATAGGGCCAGCAGTATCAACACGTTGGCAGACCGTTTGTTTGATTTTTGATTCGTCTTAGAGATGATTTCTTTAAAATTATTTTTAAGCAAAATGATCTAAAAATGGGCTACCAACTTAAGACGGGACACTGAACAGCAAAATTATTCGCCAAGTGCCAAAAAGTCCGTCATTCCGGCAGGGATGCCGGAATCCAGTCACACGGATGTGGAGCTTTAGTAATCATACGGCAACGTTATCGGAAAGTCACCATCCATGGCACTGGATACCGGCATCCTTGCCGGTATGACGGCGTTAACTAAAATTTTTTGTCCCGACTTAGTGGGTAGCCTAAAAATGCCTCATGAACAAGGGCTACCCACTAAGGCGGGACAGTTTAAAGGTAACTCGCAATAAATAACCCCACCCTATCGTTCCCACGCTCCGGCGTGGGAATGCCGACAGTGACGCTCCCGCGTCACGCAACGCTGGAGCGTTGCCGGATGAATTCCCACGCTGGAGCGTGGGAACCAGGTGTATCTTGGGAGGATATTTTCTGCGTGCTGCCAAAGTTAAGCCTTGCGGACTTGTCCCGCCTTAGTGGGTAGCCATGACTCACCAATCGCTTCATACCAATGGGGTGTTTTTACTGACGTTTTTTTAACCCTATCGAGAACAATAAAACCAACGTCCCCCAAAGTAAACCGGGTACCAGCCAAAACCAGCTTTGGTAAAAGGTAATCGGTGGATTTTTAAGATAAGGCACTTCATAGACGCTTGCCCAGGGTTGATGAACTGGTGATTGTTCCAGTATTTCTCCCGAAGCCAACGATACTGTGGATATACCGGTGTTGGTGACGCGCAACACCGGTCTTCTAAATTCTACGCCCCGCGCCAACGTCATGTAGAGGTGTTGATAAGGTTCTTGCCAGGTGCCGTACCAGGAATCATTGGTTACATTGACGATAAACTGTGCCCCTAATTGAGCCAGTGAGCGAGAAAATCCCGGGAACAGACTTTCATAACATATTTGCGCTCCCATTTTATAACCGTTCCATTTTAACAGGCTGGTGGGGCCTGAACCTCTTGCAAAATGACCGGTTTCCGGCAACCAGTTGCGGATTTCAGGGAAAAATTGTTCGCCGGGAATGTATTCCCCAAAGGCCAGTAAAATAGTCTTACTGTAATGAGGCGGTACTATTTCACCGTTGTTATTTAATACAAACAGGGAGTTGGTAATTAAGCGGGATTTTTCATCCACACTGTACGCGCCGGTAATCAGTGGCAGTTGTCTATTACTAATAAATTCAGACAAAGCAATAGGCAGTGCATTGAATTTAAATTGTTCCCCCAGTAAAGCAGGAAAAGCGGTTTCAGGCCACAAGGCAAAGTCGATTTTTTTATCCGGGTGGCTGTTGAGTGCGTTATCGGTTAGCGTTATATAACGATTAAGAATTTCTTTGCTATAGCCTTTGCCTAATTCAGCGGCCATTTTTTCTGAATTTTCAGTGCTCGCCTGAACCAGTAGCGTCGTAAAAGAGGCATCCGGTTGCGGCAATCTTGCTTTAAGCCATAGACCACCGACATTCAACAGTATAAAACCGGTAATAACCGTTGCCGCTATTATTTTTCCAGCGGTTTGCTTGCGTTTTTGCCAGGCGATGTAAAGCGGCACATTGCAAAGTAAGGTTGCGGCACTGAGTCCACTAAAACCGATAAATTCAGCCCATTGGTAAAGGGGAATATCAGCGCCAAACCAGGAATAACCAAAGTTCCAATCAAACAGGGTAAATGAATAAGCTTCGGATAATACGGTGATGATGGCCATCAACCCTAGCGAAAGTCGTTCCGACCACTTGAATTTTCGCTGCCCGATAAACCAAAGCAGCCCTGCCAACGGGACAAACAAATGCCCTATCAACGCATAAATAATCATGCCAAGAACCGCAACCGGCCAATCCAGGTGTGCGAATTCATGTAGCAGGTAGGTCATCCAGTTAAAACCAATCAAGGTAAAAACAAAGGAAGTGATTAAGCCGCCAAGGAATACGTCTCTGAAACGGGTTTGTCGGCTCCAGAATAGCCATAACGGGACAAAACAGAACAAAGAAGCCCACGGTGGAAACGGAATGTAACTGGTGCCGATAAGGAATCCGGACAGAACGGGAAGTAGCCAAATTTTTGAGGTGGCGGGTAAATCGTTATTCATGGTTACTATAAAGAGGTTGTGTGTTGCATGGAATTCTTATTAGGAAACAGCCGGAAAAGCATTTCCTTGCGGTGTCTTTATGCCGGATTATTTCGACCTGTCGTGAGATTACCCTTTTTATTTGACGGGGTGATGACAGCTTTTTTTATTGATGGTTTATTGCTTTATCCGCGTCAATCAGTCAAATCAGTATTCAATTTTTTACGCGTTGTCACACAAAATTCATCAAACTGTAAAGTTATTTTAATAAAAGGTCTTTATAGTAGTCAGAATTAGCAGGGTTATTTATCTTGTTTTAAGTTTAACAGGCTCTGGCATCGCAATGGCTGCTGACGATTTTTTGTATAAGCCTTTAAAAATTGATAGTACCTGGATGGTTTGGTTGGACGAATCCAAACTTCGAACAATCAGGCTGTAAAGGTAAATAGTCTATTTGAAGTGTTTCACTGACATGAGTAAATAAACCAGTCGTTCAGGAAAGATTAGCAAGGACACACCTAAAAAAACGCCTGCCTTACCAAGGATCATCACGATTAAATTTAGTTAGTCTCTCCTAGTGCAACTCTTTGGCCGCTGTTCAGCGGCCTTTTTTTTGCTCTGTAAACTGAGGTTATGTACTTAAAAACAGTGGTAGTGTGCGCATCGGGCACCTAAAATCGCATCCACTAAGCGGTTTTATTTACACCAAAATCTATTGTTTTTCTATCGGGTGCCTATTGGGTTTATGTTTCTGGCATGGTTGTGGTGCGCGATGCGCACCCTACTACTTTAGGTGTTTTTGCAGGCAATAGCTGAAGCGATTGCACTCCCGCTTTTTAAACACTTTCGTGTCTTCGTGGTGAATAAAAGCGGTTCGCTAATCGTTATGAATCTCGGCATATAAAGCACGGTATTCGTCGCTTAGTTTATGATTGGGAACATAATGCACTAAAGGCTGCGATACTGTATGAGACTCTCTTACTTTAATTGAGGGTGATATCATCGCGGAAAGCACAGGCAAGCCTTCGGCAATCAGTTCATCAACCAATTGGCGGGGTAAATTGGCCTGTTTTTGGAATTGGTTTACGATAATGCCTTCAATCTCAAGGTTTTGATTGTGATCGGCTTTGACTTCTGTCACTGCCAGCATCAAGGTATATAAGGCTTCTCTGGCAAAAGTGTCACAATCAAATGGAATTAAACATTTTTCAGCAGCGATTAATGCCGATTGACTGTAGAAGTTAAGAACAGGCGGGGTGTCCATATAAATAGCATCAAACCCTTCCAGTTTTTCCAGCGCTTCTTTTAGCTTAAAAATTTTAAATCGCGATTCCAATCGACCTTGCAAAGGTTCAAGGTCGGGATGTGAAGGAACAACAAACAGGTTAGGAAACGGCGTTTCATGAATAACAGCGTCAAGTCCTGCGTTGTTGTTGTTCCCGAACAGGGACAGGCTTAAACAATCTTTAAAGAAAAGAGCAATAGTCTTATCGCTTTCGGTAACTTTGTGTCCCAGCAGATAATGCGTAGAATTACCTTGAATATCCAGATCAATGACCAAGGTGCGCTTACCCTCCATGGCACTGATGGCGGCTAAATTGCAGGTAATCGTTGATTTGCCGACACCGCCTTTCTGATTGAAGATGACTCTGCGCATGTTATTTCCCTTGAAATCAAAAAGATAAAAACGGTATTATAAGCCTTGACCCCGTAATATCAAATGCGTATAAAAGTTTTTGCATGACAGGCTGGACATTCGGGTATTTCACTGGGTGTTTTAAAGGCTATTTCTTTACCGCAGGCATCACAAATAAACGTTCCGGGCACCGTAATGTCGCCACTATGATAAGTATGGGCTTCTGCAAGTTGCTCCAACTTGGCCAGTTCCAGACGGGTTTTGTCGGCAACGCTTAAAAAAGCGTCGAGTGTGAAGTTTTCAATCAATTCAATATCAAATTTAAACCACTCTGAAAGAGAATCTTTATCTTCCTTGTCTGATAAGCCGTGAGCTGCCTGTTCAATATCACGTTTAATATAACCTGATAACTTGTTCAGTTCATCGGCCGTCAAGCCGCTACTTTTACTGGTTTTTTCTTTGGAAATTTCTAACGCTTCAGCAAAAGAATGCAACGTATCTTCCATGGTTTCATGGAGATGTTTCATAAAATCGGAATAGGCGGCGATCAATTTATTTTTGTTCATGGTTTAACTCCTGAAAAATGACGCTTTAGATTTAAGCAACAGTGCGGTATTCTAACGCTTTTGACTGGTAAAAGACGAGAAGGATGCAAGAAAATTATCAACCGCTCTCAATTGAGCAAGACGTACAAGCCGCCTGGGATGTTTCAGGGGTATTTAATGTCTCAGAATCTTCTGCAAATGATACGCAAGAAAAGTATTATTGCTTATCCATGTTTCCTTATCCCAGTGGAAAATTGCACATGGGTCATGTGCGTAATTACACCATTGGCGATGTGATTAGTCGTTATCAGCGCATGTTGGGAAAAAATGTTTTGCAGCCTATGGGTTGGGATGCTTTTGGATTGCCCGCAGAAAATGCGGCGATGCAGCATGGCGTTCATCCGGCTGATTGGACCTACCAAAACATTGATTACATGCGTGATCAGCTTAAACGGCTCGGTTTTGGTTATGATTGGAACCGCGAATTAGCAACCTGTGATCCTGATTATTATAAATGGGAACAATGGTTTTTCCTTAAATTGCTGGCTAAAGGATTGGTTTATAAAAAAACCGCGCCGGTCAATTGGTGTCCACATGACATGACGGTTTTGGCTAATGAGCAGGTTATTGATGGCTGTTGCTGGCGTTGTGATACCCAAGTTGAGCGCAAGGAAATCGCGCAGTGGTTTTTAAAAATTACGGCGTATGCCGATGAATTACTGGCCTCATTGGAAACACTGGATGGCTGGCCGGAGCAGGTTAAGACCATGCAGGCCAATTGGATCGGGCGTTCTGAAGGCGTTGAGATGGATTTTCCGGTTCCGGAAATGGCTCAGCCCTTGCGGATTTATACCACGCGTCCTGATACCTTAATGGGCGTGACCTATCTGGCCGTTGCGGCTGAACATCCGTTGGCGTTAAAAGCTGCCGAAAACAATGCAGATATTGGCGTCTTTATTAATGACTGCAAGCTAATGGAAACTTCGGAAGCGGCCATGGAAACCATGGAAAAACGCGGCATTGATTCCGGTATAAAAGCGCTGCATCCGATCTCTGGCGAGCAAGTGCCGGTCTGGATTGCCAATTTTGTCTTAATGGGTTACGGCACCGGTGCCGTGATGGCGGTTCCTGCGCATGATCAACGTGATTTTGAGTTTGCTAAAAAATATGGCATTGCCATCAAGCAAGTCATCTTTGCTAAAGACGTTGAACATGACGATGATTGTTCAGAGCATGCTTATACCGTAAAAGGCGTCTTGTGCAATTCAGGTGAGTTTGACGGTTTAACTTCAGAACAGGCTTTTTTGGCTATCTCTGAAGCATTGGAAAAAGACCAAAAAGGCGAGCGTAAAACTAATTTCCGTCTGCGTGATTGGGGCGTTTCCCGTCAACGTTACTGGGGCGCTCCGATTCCGGTTATTTATTGCGATGATTGCGGCACTGTTCCTGTGCCGGAGCAGGATTTACCGGTGCAATTGCCTCGTGATGTGGTTCTTGACGGTTCACAATCGCCCTTGGTAGCGCATCCGACTTTTTCCCACGTTGCTTGTCCGTCATGTGGTAAAGCGGCGCGTCGCGAAACCGACACTTTTGACACTTTTATGGAGTCCTCCTGGTATTTTGCAAGGTTCGCCAGCAGCAAAGCAGATGCCATGCTGGATGACAGTGCCAAATACTGGTTGCCGGTAGATTACTATATCGGCGGTATTGAACATGCGATTTTGCACTTGTTATACGCACGGTTTTTTACCAAGTTATTGCGTGATGAAGGCTTGCTGGTCTGTGATGAGCCCTTTAAGAAGTTGTTGACGCAAGGTATGGTGCTTAAAGACGGCACTAAAATGTCCAAGTCAAAAGGTAATACAGTTGATCCGCAAGGCTTGATTGATCAATACGGCGCAGATACCGTGCGCTTGTTTATCATGTTTGCCGCACCGCCCGAGCAATCGCTGGAATGGTCTGACAGTGGTGTTGAGGGCGCGTATCGGTTTTTGAAAAGACTCTGGAAACAGGCCTATTTGCACAGTGAGGCCGGTGGTTCCATGCAAGCGCTTGATAAAGCGTCATTAACGGAAGAACAGCAAACCGTTCGCCGTTTTGTGCATCAAACCATCCAAAAAGTCACTCATGACATGGGGGTACGTACTATTTTTAATACGGCGATTGCCGCCAATATGGAATTGGTCAATACCTTGGTCAAATTTACCGATGTTTCTGCTAACGGCAAAGCGATACGTCAGGAAGCCCTGGAAGCGATTGTCTTGATGCTGGCGCCGATAGTGCCGCATATTTGCCATCAACTCTGGTTGGATTTGGGGCATCAGCAAGCGGTAGTTAGCGCCTCCTGGCCTGAAGTTGATAAGGCCGCTTTAGAGCAGGATTCAATAGAAATGGTGATACAGGTTAACGGTAAATTACGCAGTAAAATATCGGTATCGGTCGCTGCAACCTCAGAAGAAGTGCAAGCACTGGCTTTAAATGATGAGCATGCCCTGCGCTTTATTGACGGAAAACCCATTAGAAAAGTGATAGTAGTACCTAAAAAACTCGTTAATATCGTGGTTTAATTGGAGGGCTTGGGAACTTTTACAGGTTATCGACAGCGTAACCCCATAGGCATCAGGTTAAGACATTTCACCACGAAGATACGAAGTTCACGAAGATTTTGCTTTGGTTTTTCTTCGTGAACTTCGTATCTTCGTGGTCTGTAATATCTTTAAGATTATGTGTGTGGGAAGTGTCAACTACTTTTGGGATTTTATGAAGTCACGTAGGTCGGGTTAGCGAGAGCGTAACCCGACCTACAAAGATTATTAGCATTTTTTGTGATAGAAAAAGTGCCAACTACTTTTTGGATTTTATGAAGGATGCCAAAATGTAAGTGGATTTATTATATAAACCACGAGACACGTAATTTTTTATCTTGGATTTTCTTCGTGTCTTAGTGGTGTTTTTACTTTAGGTTTATACGTATGGGTGATTTTAGTCGCCCTTATAATTGACTGCTTTAATGGAGTAGTGTGTGCTAATAAAAAAATCAGTTATCTTGGGCGTGGCGTTGTTATTAAGCGCTTGCGGCTATCACTTGCGCGGGGCTTTGGAGCTACCGGCCGGTATGAAAAATGTTTATTTAGAGGGTGGGTCAGGACCATTGCAAGAGCAGTTTAATAGCGCAATGAAAACATCTTCAGTAGGCATTGCAAGCTCTCCAGAAACGGCGGGTATGATTGTCAGAATATTTAACGAAGACAATCAACGTCGGGTTTTGTCACTGAGTTCTACGGGCACGGCTAACGATTTTGAATTGAACTATCGTTTTGATTATGAGCTGATTGACTCCAAAAACAAGGTGTTGATGCCGCGTCAATCTATAGACATTAAACGGGAGTATTACAATGATCAAGTAGCGGTTATCGCAAAAGGTAACGAAGAAACCGTGATACGTAACGAAATGTATCAACAAGCTGTGCGTTCTATCATTAATCGCGCCAGAGTTGCTATGGCGGCGAGTCCCCAATAACATGCGTATCAAGCCTGAGCAGTTAGGCGTAGCGCTTAAAAAAAGTTTGGCGCCGGTGTACTTTATCTCGGGCGATGAGCCATTGCAGTTAGGTGAAATAGCTGACGCGATTAGAAAAGCTGCAAAAAAAGCGGGTTTTGAAAATCGTGAGATTCTTTCAGCAGAAACAGGATTTGAATGGAATCAATTAGCTTTTACTGCGGATTCTTATTCCCTTTTTGCGGATAAAAAAATCATTGATTTACGGTTGCCATCAGGAACACCCGGAATAGAAGGCTCTAAAGCCTTAATTGCTTATTGCGAACGCCTGCCGGAAGATACGATATTGTTGGTTACTGCCGGAAAAATAGCCGGTAGTGCCTTAAAAACCAAATGGCTGGAAGCCTTGGACAAAAAAGGTGTGGTGATTCAGGTTTGGCCACTGGAAGGGAATGATTTAATTCACTGGTTACAACAAAGAGCAGAGCAGCGCGGGTTACATATAGAAAAAGAGGGTTTACGGATATTGGCCTCCAAAATTGAAGGTAATCTGTTGGCCGCCGCTCAGGAAATAGAAAAGCTTTACGTGCTTTACGGCGCGGGAAACCTCAGTAGCCAACAAATTACCGAAGCCGTTGCCGATAGCTCACGATACGATGTATTTAAGCTGATGGATAGTGTGTTGGCGGCTCGTGTAAGTCGTATCCTCAAGATATTGTCAGGGTTGCGCTCGGAAGGTGTGGCTACACCGATTGTATTGTGGGCGTTAACACGCGAAGCAAGAGTGCTAATCAAGATGAAGTTGGCTATCTCTCAAGGTCAAAACAGAGAAGTCGTATTCAAAAATAACCAAATCTGGGATAAACGTAAACAACTGATTAGCAATGCCTTAAGCCGACTCAGTGATAGTGATTTAAATAATATACTGGTGTTAAGTGCAAAAGCGGACAGGCAAATCAAAGGCCAAGAATCCGGTGACGCTTGGGAAACATTACTGGCGCTTTGTTTGTTGTTTGCATCGGCACCGGTTATGGCCTGTACAGGTTGAATGAGTGTTTTGTGTTAAGCGCTCAACACATTTAGATAAATAATTTCTGCGGTTGAGAATTGTCAGAACTGATACTTCCTAATTTTTTAACCGCCAATTTCGTATATAATGCACGTTTTATTGTTACGTCATATCCTTTAAACATTTTAAATTACATGCCGAAAAAGAAAAGTACGACTTTATTTGAAGACTCACTCGCAGAACTTGAACAATTGGTTAGCCAGTTGGAACAAGGTGAAATATCGCTGGAAGAGTCATTAAAGTCATTTGAACGCGGGGTTACACTGACCCGAACCTGTCAAAAAGCCTTGCAGGAGGCGGAGCAGAAAGTTCAGATTCTGATAGAAAAAAACGGCAATCAAACCCTGGAGCCCTTTACCGATGAGTAATGCTTTAAAAGAATACCTTGGCTTTTGTCAAAGTCGTGTTGAAAAAGCTTTGGAAGAGCGCCTTCCAAGCGGCCAGTTATTGCCACAAAAACTTCATCAAGCGATGCGTTACAGTGTGCTGGATGGCGGTAAACGTATGCGCCCCATGCTGACTTATTGCACAGGAATGGCGCTGGGTATTGCTCCGGAAGTGCTGGATGGGCCGGCTTGTGCAGTTGAATTTATTCACGTTTATTCGTTAATTCACGATGATCTTCCGGCGATGGATGACGATGATCTTAGACGCGGTAAAGCGACTTGTCATGTGGCTTTTGACGAAGCAACCGCTATTTTAGCGGGCGATGCGTTACAAGCTTTGGCGTTTGAAATATTGGCTCATGATCCCAGTATTACAGCGACTCCTGAAGGTCGATTAAAAATGATTATTGCTTTGGCAAAAGCTAGTGGTTCTCAAGGTATGGTCGGTGGTCAAGCCATTGATTTGCAATCGGTAGGCACGCGATTAAATCTGCCTGAACTGGAAAATATGCATATTCATAAAACGGGTGCTTTAATCCGTGCCAGTGTCAACTTGGCAACGCTTGCAAAAGCCGATATAGATCCGGTTGCTGCGACAAAGTTGGATCATTATGCTAAATGTATCGGTTTATCTTTTCAGGTTAAAGATGACATTCTTGACGAAGAAAGCGATACCGCTACCTTAGGAAAAACGCAGGGTAAAGACAAGGATAACGATAAACCAACTTATCCTGCTTTGCTGGGATTGGCGGGTGCCAAACAAAAAGCGCAAGAGCTTCATGAGAAAGCGCTCGACAGTTTGAGTGTTTTTGGCAAAGAAGCTGATTTATTACGCGACTTGTCACTTTATATTATTCAGCGGACTCACTGATAACCAACTTGATTACTGCGGATTTAATCTGGATAATTAACGGTTGCTTAACAAAATAGTCGCATCTCATTAGTTGCAAGTGATTTTTGCCAGACCTTTAACGGCCTAAAAACCTGGAAGGTCTTTCTACTAGTTGAGATGCCACAAACACTTTGCCGACTCAAGGAATCGACGTAAACATGAATAAATCTGGTAGTTTTCCCCTGTTAGATACCATCAACAGTCCCGCCGATGTTCGCAAGCTCAACAAGGATCAGTTAAAACCCTTGG
>JBAXUR010000084.1:0-14783 GCA_037129595.1 Methylococcaceae bacterium
ATGAAAAAATAAGCGCGTAGCCAGGTCGGGCACATGCTTTTCGTGCCCGACATTTCGCGATGGAATATGTTGGATGTTGGGCAATGTATCGATATTATGCTTTTGTCCGTTAAAAATGTTGGGAAACGATAAAGCTGTTACCCAACCTACATTAGCGATATTTTATGCAATATAATTATTTTCGTGATTTTAGTGACTTTCGTGGACAAACCACATCCCCGGCATCAACCACCGGTCATGCTCATATAACGCAATATCACCGGTTGTTCGTGGATATTAAATTCGTGTTTCTCCGGTTTGATCAACATGGCATCCACAATAGCCTGCTTTAAAATAGTCATGTTACCCGGATGGGCTCTAAGCACGGCCTTTAAATCGACCGAATGGTCATTACCCAAACAGAGTAACAAACGTCCTTCAACCGTTAAGCGCACGCGGTTACAGGTGCTGCAAAAATTGTCACTGTGCGGAGAAATAAAGCCGACACGCGTTTGTGTCCCGGCCACTTTAAAATAATTTGAAGGGCCACCGGTTTTTTCAAGCGACGCCACCAATGAAAACGTTTGAGCTAAATCTTGCTTAATCAAAGCACTGGAATAATACGCTTCCGAGCGGTCATGTTTGGCAACCACACCCAAAGGCATTTCTTCGATAAAACTAATATCGATACCCTTATCAACGGCATATTGCACCAGCTCACAGACTTCCAGATGATTTCTGTCTTTAAGAATCACCGCATTGATTTTTATGCGTTCAAAACCGACCGCTTTAACAGCATCTATACCCCGAAGTACTTGGTGTAAATCACCGGTTCGGGTAATGGCTTTAAATTTATCGGCATCCAAGGTATCCAGACTAATATTGATACGCTTTACACCGGCGGCTTTTAGCCCGGTCGCCATCGTTTCCAGTTGCGAGCCATTGGTGGTTATTACCAGCTCATGCAAACTTTCAATTTGACCTAGTGTTTGCAGAAGCTCCAGCGCTCCTTTTCTAACCAAAGGCTCACCACCGGTTATCCTGATTTTTTTTACGCCTAATTCTGCAAACGCTTTAGCCAAGGTAGCAATTTCTTCCAGGGTTAAAATTTGTGCGCGCGGCAAGAAGGTCATGTCTTCTGCCATGCAATACACGCAGCGAAAATCACAACGATCCGTGATGGAAATTCTTAAATAATCAACCGTTCTGCCAAAACGATCAATTAATTGAACCGGGTTAGATGGATGAGTCATATATCTGAATATAATAAATTAAGCCGGTAATAGTAACATACTATTAACCGGATTCTGGTTTGCCGTAATAAAGTGATTTTAAAGTCTCTACCCTACTTTATAACGGGACGAAAACATCAGTCCTAATGTCGTTAAGTTAAGTCGTTCGCTGAGCGGAGTCGAAGCGATTTTGCTGGCTTCGGCTCCGCTCAGTCAACGGTTTATCTTGCCAAGAGGCGCTTAACTTAACGATATTGGCGCCAATCCCTTCAGTAATATCTCCTAATAATTAAGGGGTATTATCGTCATTGATGAACAATGTAAATAATACCAGCCATCAAATAGAACACAAATGCAGCAAACATGGCATAATGTCGAGTTTTAAACCCAGAAACACTGATGCCAATACGCTTGTTCATGACCTTGCCCCGTTGTTTATCCAATCAGCGCTATTGCAAATTTGACAGACCATGAAACTGAACGACCAAAAACTTCGTGAATTGGGCTTGGCCGTTATTCAGATAGAAGCGAGGGCGATCAACGCGCTGGCGGAACAGATTAATGATAATTTTGTGGCGGCGTGCAAATTACTGTTTGTATGTACAGGTCGAGTTGTGGTTATCGGTATGGGTAAGTCAGGACATATTGCCGGAAAAATTGCCGCAACTCTGGCCAGCACAGGAACCCCGGCTTTTTTTGTGCATCCCGGTGAGGCCAGTCACGGCGATCTGGGCATGATTACCAAACAGGATGTGGTGCTGGCTTTATCCAACTCAGGCGAAACCGAGGAAATTTTAAAGATTCTACCGCTTATTAAACGCTTGGGCGTACCGTTAATCGCCATGACCGGTAACCCGATGTCAACGCTAGGAACGGTTGCAACGACGCACATCAATGTGGCAGTTGAACAAGAGGCTTGTCCGCTGGGGCTTGCACCCACCTCCAGCACTACGGCAGCACTGGTCATGGGCGATGCCTTGGCGGTATCATTGCTTGAAGCCAGAGGTTTTACGCGTGACGATTTTGCCTTGTCTCACCCAGGCGGCAGCTTAGGTAGACGATTGTTATTGAGAGTTAGCGATATTATGCATACCGGCAATGACATCCCGTCAATCACTGAGTTTGCATTTATCAGTCAGGCTTTACTGGAAATGACTGAGAAAAAATTGGGCATGACAGCTATAGTTAATGCCAGTAACCAAGTTATCGGTATTTTTACCGATGGTGATTTGCGACGTACACTGGCAAAAAATCTTGATATTCATAATACCCCTATCAACGAGGTTATGACTTCTCAGTGTGCCGTTATTTTTCAGGATATTCTTGCCGCTGAGGCCATGCAGATTATGGAACAAAAAAAGATTAATGCGTTTATCGTCGTTGATGATACAGGCCATGCAATAGGTGCGTTGAATATGCATGATTTGATACGTGCAGGCATCGTTTAATGACAGAAAATGCACACATCTCCTTAGTAAGCCTTACAGAAAAAGCCAAAAAACTTAAGCTGCTAATTTTGGATGTGGATGGCGTATTAACCGATGGCAAACTTTTTTTTGATAATGAGGGCAATGAATATAAATCTTTTCATGCCCGTGATGGTCATGGCATTAAACTTTTACGCCAGACGGGCGTCGAAGTCGCCGTTATTTCCGGTCGAAAATCGAACTCGGTTGCGCTACGCATGAAAAACCTGGGCATTGAACTTGTTTATCAAGGGCATGAGGATAAGCGGGCCGCTTTTAATGAGATCATTGCAAAACTGGGCATCATCCCCGAACAGGCTGCACATATTGGAGATGACTTGCTGGATTTACCGATTATGACGAGAGTCGGTTTTTCCATTGCCGTTGCTGATGCCAACTTTGCCGTCAAACAACGGGCTGACTGGTGTACCACGCTACCCGGTGGCTACGGAGCTGTGCGCGAAGTATGCGATTTTATTATGCAGGCACAAGGACGCTTTGACGAAGTCTTGAGCGCTTACTTAAAATGAGTCTAAAAGAATATAATATCTATTTTTACTTAATCGCCGTCGCTTTAATCAGCGGGTGGCTGGTTAACGTAACGAACCTGGACGAGATTTACCATGCCCCGATTACTGCACATAGCCGGGATTATTTCAGCACCCGCTATACAAAATGGGAAATGAGTGATCTTGGCACGTTAAAAAATAAAGTGATTGCCAATGAAATGGTTCATTACAGCGATGATGGCATCACCCACATGGTAAATCCAATCATGTTTATGCATAATGAAAAAACACCGCCTTGGGTTATTAAATCAGAAACCAGCATTCTGTCTGCTGACGGCAAAGATCTGTTTTTAAATGGCAAGGTAAGTATTAACAGGGAAAAGGGTAAAGGTGCGGCTCAACTTACCATCAATACCAGTGAATTAAAAGTGAAGCCGGAAACCAGTTATGCAGAAACCAGTGAGTGGGCAGAATTGATCAGTCCACCCAACATAACAACAGGAACAGGAATGAAGCTGACTTATATTGAGCCCGTTCATCTGGAGTTACTCGCTAATGTGAAGGGGAAATATGAAACCAAATAAAAAACAGACCATCTTTTACTGTAGCGCATTACTGTTGAGCGTCATGAGTTTAAGTGCTTATGCTTTGGAAAGTGATGCGGATCAACCGATAGTCATTGATTCAAATACCGCTACTTATGATGATACAACAGCGACCAGCACCTATATCGGCAATGTCATTTCGATTCAGGGCAGTATTCATGTCAACTCGGATAAATTAGTCGTTTATTTTGTAAACGGTGATGCAGAAAAATTAGTGTTTACCGGAAATAAAGCAAAATTTAAACAAACACCTAGCGAAGGCGGCGAAGATATAACCGGTGAAGCGTTGACCGGTGAGTTTTATCCTAAAAAGAACCTGTTAATTTTGATCAATGATGCAACCGTTTGGCAAGGCACTGGAACCTATTCCAGCAACTTGATTGAATATGACACTAAAACCTCACTGGTTAAGGCGGGAGAAAAATCCTCCGATACCAAACGCGTCCATGTCATATTAAAACCCAGCGAGAAAAAGCAACAACCCTTGCCATCAGTAAAACCAGCGACAACATCAACGCCAACGCCAACGCCAACGCCAACGCCAACAACCACAAAAAAATGATAGCGTACCCGATAAAAAATACGGAATACCCGCCTGAAAATAGATCACGACAAGGGCGCTGTTTTTTTCTTTTATCTTTTTTCGGTTAACCAATGGCGACACTAACAGCACACCAGCTAATTAAAACCTACCATAACCGTAATGTGGTAGATGGCGTATCATTGCATGTTAATACCCGGGAAGTTGTTGGTTTATTGGGGCCTAATGGCGCCGGAAAAACCACCAGTTTTTACATGATGGTTGGCTTGATTAAAGCGGATGCGGGTAAAATCACCCTTGACTCACTGGATATGACTCATTATCCGATGCACTTAAGAGCGACTCACGGCATCGGTTATTTGCCACAGGAACCCTCGGTTTTTCGAAAATTAAGTGTTGCTGATAACTTACGTGCCGTTTTGCAAATTCGTTCTCATTTAACATCAGGACAGATAGAACTAACCATTGAAGAGTTACTGGAGGAGTTTCATATTACCCATCTGCGCAACCAAATGGCCTTGAGCCTGTCAGGTGGCGAACGGCGACGCGTTGAAATTGCCAGGGCACTGGCGACCAATCCTCAATTTATATTACTGGATGAACCTTTTGCCGGTGTTGACCCCATATCGGTAGAAGATATTAAAAAAATCATAGAACATTTGAAGGATCGCGGAATTGGTATATTAATTACTGAACATAATGTCAGAGAAACCTTAGGAATTTGTGATCGTGCGTATATACTAAACGGTGGCAAGGTAATTGCCGAAGGTGGAGCGGAAGCCATCGTTGCCAATGAAGAAGTGCGCAAAGTTTATTTAGGTAATAATTTTAGCCTTTAATTAAAGTCCTTAAAAAAATTATATGATCGAATGAAACAATCTTTACATCTCCAGCTAGGTCAACAATTAACCATGACGCCGCAATTACAGCAGGCGATCAGGTTATTGCAGATGTCGACATTGGATTTACAACAGGAAATCCAGCAAGCTCTTGAATCCAACATCATGCTGGAAGTTAACGATGAAGAAAACAGTCTCTCGGAAGCGATTACAACCGCTGAAACCAGGACTGAAAATTCAGACTTAATGACCAGCGAAGGCTCTCAAACCGATATTCCGGATGAACTGCCTATCGATTCCTCATGGGACGATATATATGAGAGCGCTTTGCCCCCCGGCACAGATAATACTGAAACTGTAGAATTTGAATCACAGCGCAGCAATGCCTCAACCTTGCTTGAGCACTTGTTATGGCAACTGGAATTAACTTTGTTTTCAGAGAGAGATCATGCGATTGCCATCGCAATCATTGATTCTGTCAATGAAGACGGTTATCTCAGCAGTAAGCCGGAGGACATTTTTGAGGGTCTGCAAAGTCAGTTTGATGATCTTGAGTTGGATGAAGTTTTTGCCGTTCTGCATAGAGTGCAACAGTTTGACCCGGCCGGTGTAGCAGCGATTGATTTAAGTGATTGTTTAAAGATACAACTGCTACAACTGCCCGAAGCCACGCTTTATCGCGCAGAAGCATTGCTCGTAGTGACTCGACATCTAAAGCTGCTGGCCACTCATGAGCAAGCCAAGCTAATACGTAAACTGGACGTATCAGAACGACAGTTGGATGAGATTGTAGCGTTGATTAGAACACTGGATCCCAAGCCAGGAGCGAAGATACAGGAATCAAGTTCCGAATACGTTATTCCCGATGTTTACGTCACTAAACAACACGATCAGTGGCACGTTAACCTGAATCCGGATATTGCCCCCAAGTTGCGTATCAATCCATTTTATTCAGCATTGATTAAAAGAGCGGATAACAGTAAAGATAATGTGTGTATGAAAGACCATTTACAGGAAGCCAAATGGTTTATCAAAAATCTTCACAGCCGTAACGACACCTTATTACGCGTTGCCCGTAGTATCGTGGAAAAGCAAACAGGATTTTTTGATCATGGATCTATTGCCATGAAACCCATGGTATTAAGAGATATTGCCGAAGAACTTAAATTACACGAGTCGACTATTTCCAGAGTGACAACCCATAAATTTATGCATACACCCAATGGTATCATTGAATTTAAATATTTCTTTTCCAGTCATGTTTCAACGGAAGGCGGTGGTGAATGCTCATCTACCGCTATCAGAGCATTTATTAAAGAATTAATCGACAATGAAAATCAAGCAAGACCGTTAAGCGATAGTAAAATTGCCGATTTTTTACAAGCAAAAGGCATCAACGTTGCAAGAAGAACCATTGCCAAATATCGTGAAGCAATGTTTATTTCATCATCAAGTCAACGAAAACGTCTTTTGTAGCACCAAAAGCAGTACCAATCATTTACCATTAAAGGAGTTTATTCCATGCAAGTTATAGTAACAGGCCACCATCTAGAAGTAACCGATGCTTTAAAAGCACATATAGATGCCAAATTTGAAAAATTAGCCCGTCATTTTGACAATGTTACCGATGTTCACGTTATTTTAAGCGTAGAAAAATTAGTTCAAAAAGCAGAAGCAACCTTGCAACTAAGCGGAGCAAAATTATTTGCCGAAGATCATCAGGAAGATATGTACGCAGCCATTGATGAGATGGTAGACAAATTAGAGCGTCAAATTACCAAACATAAAGAAAAAACAGGAAGCCATAGATAAAAAGCAGGTACAAGGTCAAAGGCGCAAGGTACAATGCTTTACCTTGCACCTTTAACCTGTCGCTTATGAAACTATTAATTGTCAGTGCCCTGTCGGGTTCGGGTAAAAGTATCGCCCTCGATACCTTGGAAGATTGCGGATATTATTGTATCGATAATCTCCCGTTGACCTTGCTACAAGATTTTATCAATCATGTCATGTTGGCGGATAAAAAAACTTATGCCAAAACAGCCATTGGCATAGATGCCAGAAATCAATTTGAAAGTCTGGCAAATTTTTCAGAAAGCTTAAAATTAATCCGCGATAAAGGCATTGATTGTGAAATCATTTTTATGCAGGCGGAAGAATCTACCTTATTAAAACGTTACAGCGAAACGCGCAGAAGGCATCCGCTGACCGATTTTAATATACCTTTAAGGGAAGCGCTAAAGATTGAAAAAGAAATGCTCACCCCGATTGCCAAACATGCAAATGTCGCTATAGATACCAGTCGAACGCATTATCATCAGTTACGTGAACTTATCAGGGATCAGATAGGAGAACGCGATTTTAGACATATTTCTTTACAATTCCAATCATTTGGCTTTAAACATGGCGTACCACTGGATGCAGACTTTGTTTTTGATGCGCGAAGCCTGCCCAATCCTTTCTGGATTCCAGAATTACGACCCTTAACCGGAAAAGATAAACCGGTAGCCGATTTTCTTAAAGAACAACCCTTGGTCACCGAATTTTTTGAGGATATTTCCACGTTTCTTGAAAAATGGATACCCCGTTTTGAGGCTGAAGGCCGTAGTTATCTGACCGTTGCGATAGGCTGCACAGGTGGGCAACATCGTTCCGTTTATTTGGCTGATGCCTTAATCAACCACTTTAAAAGCCCCATCGTTAATGTCATTGTTCGTCACCGCGAATTACAATAAAAGCTCAAGGCTTAAAATAACGGCAATTTGCTATGCCGATTTAAACGATTACTTGCTTAATCCTAAAAGCCTCATTTAGCCACCGATTTACACAGATAAGCACTGATAATACATAATGTTACGCACTACTGACAATTTACCAAAACAATTAATCTAACGCGTTGTTTATCTGAGTAAATCCGTGCTTATCTGTGGCTCAAATACGTTTTTTAGGTTAGGCAACTCGCAATAATAAGTCTCCAATTTATAGTGGTAGTGGTAGGGTGCGCATCGCGCACCTAAAACCGAATTCACTAAGCGGTTTTATTTGCACCATAATCTATTGTTTTTTCTAGCTGTAGCGTATTAAGGTTCTTTCTCTGGTATGGTTTTGGTGCGCAATGCGCACCCTACTACTACTCCAATTTATAGTGGTAGGGTGCGCATCGCGCACCTAAAACTCAGCTAAACAGTAGTATTGCGAAACTTGGCGGGTGTTATTTATTGCGAGTTACCTTAATGCCTGACAGACCTTGCAGGTTTTATAAACCTGCAAGGTCTAACACCGGTATTTTATCCCGACTAAAGCGAGTAACCGCTTATCCCCATTTAGACTTACGAACCATAAAGTTGCGACCCTTTATTTTTCCGTTTTGTAAACAAGCCAAGGCTTCATCAACGCTATTTTGCTTGATGGCTACATAAGCATGCGCATCAAAAATATCAATTTTTCCGACTTCACTACCCTCAATCCCTGCATCGCCTGTTAATGCACCCAAAATATCGCCTGGACGCACTTTATCCTTACGCCCGCCATCTATCCATAACGTGACCATCGGCGGCTCAAACCGGTGTTCATAACTCATCTGAAAAGGTGCAATCTCTTCCCACTTGGCAGGCATGGATTGATACTCTTCAATGGATTTAACCCGGTTCAATTCCTGTTCCGTACATAAGCTCAGTGCCAAACCTTTCTTTCCTGCACGACCGGTACGCCCGATTCTGTGTACATAAATCTCGGGATCCCAAGGCAAATCATAATTAATGACCGCTTGCAACTCTTTAATATCCAGTCCGCGTGCTGCCACATCGGTAGCGACGAGAACTGAACAGCTTTTATTGGAAAACCTGACCAACACTTGGTCGCGATGCTTTTGATCCAGATCGCCATGCAGCGCCTGAACAGAAAAACCGCTATTCTCCAAAGCACTTGCTATATCCTGACACTCTCTTTTGGTATTACAAAATACCACCGTCGATTCAGGCCGATGATACGCTAACAGATAGCCCAACGCGTTTATTCGTTGAGACTTTTCTATTTGATAAAAACGTTGCTCAATAACACTCTCATGATGACTGCTGTCAATGCTCACTGACACCGGCTTATATTGAAACTTCTGACTGATTTCACGGATAGGATCGGCATAAGTCGCTGAAAACAGCAAGGTTTGCCGGTGCGTGGGTGCATAAGAAATCACCTCGGTAATAATCTCTTCAAAACCCATATCCAACATGCGGTCGGCCTCATCCAACACCAGCACTTTTAGGTTACTTAAACGCAAACTGCGTTTACGCAAATGCTCTTGCAAACGCCCCGGCGTACCCACCACAACATGCACACCATGTTCCAGAGAACCCACCTGCGGCCCAAACGGCACGCCACCGCACAAAGACAACACTTTAATGTTTTGGGTAAAACGCGCCAGCCGGCGAATTTCCTTAGACACTTGATCAGCCAACTCACGGGTTGGACAGACCACCAAAGCCTGAACCCTAAAACTGGTTAAATCCAGTCGGGATAACAAACCAATACCAAAAGCAGCGGTTTTACCACTGCCGGTTTTAGCCTGGGCAATGACATCCCTGCCCTCCAGAATATGCGGCAAACTTTCAGCCTGGATAGGCGTTAAATGGGTATAACCCAAGGATTCAATGTTTTCAAGCAGGGCGGGTTTTAAGGGTAAAGAAGAAAATTCAGCAGTATTCACAAGGACTCTTTTATATCAAACGCTAGTGGCGGCGAACTGCCGTCATTTAATTGACTATGATAACAGAAAATGGTGTTTTAAGTTGACCCTAAAGAGCTAATCACACGGTAAACCCGTTAAACCCAAAAATCCGCTGACTACGAGAGTTGGTTGACTAATTCTCAATATTCCGCCGCCGATGCTGGATAAAATACATTTCTGTCACTATACTTCGTATTGGGCAACTGACGGTAGAAAGGCTTTCACCGGCCAAGATTGGTAGCCTTTCCGACAGTTCCCAAGACCTGTAACAGCGTTTTTTTATCATTGAAAGAGTTGACCATTAGCCAATGGCCAACCCCAAATAACCCATCAAATTATCTTAATCGTAGGCTCTCAATGCAAAAACTGACGTTTATAGTGTGGCACTTTGCCCAACAACGACTGACTTCCTTTGCCATTTTTACACTGGCATGGCTTACGCCCGGCATCGCATTGGCGGGCGAAGCCGATATCGTAGTTCCGGATTTAAGCCAAGGCATTTATCTGGGCATGAATGGTCGGGCACTGCTGATGGTCGGCCTCGTGATTTGCCTATTAGGCATGATGTTTGGCTTGTGGGTCTTCAACGGACTCAAGAACCTGCCCGTACACCAGTCCATGCGCGATATTTCTGAGTTAATCTATGAAACCTGCAAAACCTACCTGCATACCCAAGGCAAGTTCATCATGCTGCTGTGGGTCTTTATCGCCGTTGTCATCAGCGTGTACTTCGGCTGGTTAAAGCCTATCGGCGAAGGCGCTGAAGCCATGATCAACCTCGCGATTATACTGGTGTTCAGCCTGATCGGCATCGCTGGCAGCTATAGCGTCGCGTGGTTTGGTATCCGCATCAATACCTTCGCCAACTCACGCACGGCGTTTGCAAGTCTGCGAGGGTTGCCTTATGCGACCAGTGCGATCCCGCTCAAGGCCGGCATCAGCATCGGAACGGTCTTGATTGCAATCGAACTTATCATCATGCTCGCCATTCTGTTGTTTATTCCGGGCCGTCTGGCCGGTGTGTGCTTTATCGGTTTCGCCATCGGTGAATCTCTCAGCGCGGCGGCTCTGCGTGTGGCGGGCGGCATTTTTACCAAAATTGCCGACATCGGTGCCGACCTCATGAAAATCTTCTTCAAGATTGAGGAAGACGATGCCCGTAACCCTGGCGTTATCGCTGACTGCACCGGCGACAACGCAGGCGATTCGGTCGGCCCGACTGCCGATGGCTTTGAAACCTACGGCGTCACCGGTGTCGCACTCATCACCTTTATCTTGCTGGCTGTTGCCGATCCGAAAATTCAGGTTGACCTGCTCATCTGGATTTTTGCCATGCGTATTGTCATGATTGCCACGTCGGTTAGCTCCTATTGCCTGAACGGGCTTATCTCGAAAGCAATGTGGGGCAAAGCGTTGCAGTTTGACTATGAGCAACCACTCACTAATTTGGTGTGGCTCACTTCGCTACTATCAATCATCATGACCTATACCATCTCGTATGTCATGATTCCTGAGCTCGGCGGCAACCACGACCTGTGGTGGCAACTTTCGACCATCATCAGTTGCGGCACACTGGCCGGTGCCATCATCCCTGAACTTGTAAAAATATTCACCTCGACCAAATCGATACATGTCAAAGACGTCGTCACGGCATCACGTGAAGGCGGTGCTTCGCTGAACATCTTGGCAGGTCTGGTCGCGGGTAACTTCTCTGCCTACTGGATTGGCTTGACCATCATCGGCCTGATGGGCAGTGCCTGGTTTGTTTCCGGCATGGGCTTGGATACGGTCATGGCCTCCGAAGCCGTATTCGCTTTTGGTCTGGTCGCCTTCGGATTCCTGGGCATGGGCCCTGTGACCATAGCCGTGGATTCCTACGGACCGGTCACAGACAACGCCCAGTCCGTTTACGAATTATCCATGATAGAGTCGCTCCCTAACATCAAGGCAGAAATCAAGAAGGAATTCGGCTTTGAACCGAACTTTGAAAAGGCCAAAGATCTGCTAGAAGAAAATGACGGCGCGGGCAACACCTTTAAGGCATCAGCCAAGCCGGTTTTGATTGGCACCGCCGTCGTCGGTGCAACAACGCTAATCTTTTCGATTATATTACTGATCGCCAAGGGCGAGGGTTCCTCTGGTCAATTAAGCATCGAACAAATCAACACCTTATTGCTGACCGCCGGATACAATTTCTCGCTGCTAAATCCGCTCTTTTTACTGGGACTTATCGCTGGCGGCGCAATCATTTACTGGTTTACGGGCGCCTCAATGCAAGCCGTTTCAACGGGTGCTTATCGGGCCGTGGAATTTATCAAAAAGCACATCAAGCTTGATGCCGACGCGACCCAAGCATCGGTCGCCGACTCCAAACGTGTCGTTGAAATTTGCACCCATTACGCACAAAAAGGCATGTTCAACATCTTTATGACGGCATTCTTTACGACACTCGCTTTTGCATTCTTAAACGAGTTCTTCTTTATCGGCTACCTGGTTTCAATCTCCATTTTCGGTTTGTACCAAGCCATTTTTATGGCGAATGCCGGTGGTGCCTGGGACAACGCCAAGAAAATTGTCGAAACCGAACTGCACGAAAAAGGCACCGATCTGCACGCCGCCACCATTGTTGGTGATACCGTAGGCGACCCTTTCAAAGACACCTCGTCGGTCGCGATGAATCCAATCATCAAGTTCACCACCCTGTTCGGCGTGTTGGCAGTGGAACTGGCCCTCAGCATGAAACACCTAATGACGTTGCGCTTATCGCTGGCTGCCTTGTTCTTCGCCGTGGCCGTCGTATTCGTGTGGCGTTCTTTCTATCGCATGCGGATCAAATCAGACATTTGAACTGCTTAAGTCTATCTTGTTTGATGGTTAGCAAGTGACCAAGGGACTGGTCTTTTTTAACCCATTAAAATATGACATGATAATGAAAGACTTGACCCGCAATGTCGTTAAGTTAAGCGCAAGTTGTTTAAAAAACTGGAGTGCAATCGCTTTAGCTATTGCCTGCACAACAGCTAAAGCGGTTTTACTCCAGTTGTACGCTTAACTTAACGGCATTGACTTGCCCCCTATTTTTTGAGCTTGGGGAATGATTAATTATATGTTTTTTCGTGAAATACCTATTCTGTATACAAAATAACGCTAAAATACATAATATTTTTTAATTTTTATGTATTTTATATGAAAAATCTAGTTGGCTATCAATGGCTTTCAAAGAAATACAATGTTAATCCGGTTCAGTCATTTGAATTCAAATCAATTAGTGATCAGGCTGGCAAGAACAGATCGGATACACTGTCATGGCATATAACGTTCGCCTTGAAACATGAGGGCATACATCTTGAGTTTTTAAATAGATTATTCAAAGTCATTGAAGAAACCGAGCTTGTAGACTGGATTAATAGCGAACCATCAGGGCAGTATGCAAGAAGAGCCGGTTTTTTATATGAATGGTTTGCCAATAAGACGCTTGCATGCCCAGGCGTCAAGGTGGGTAATTATATTGATATGATTGACAGTGAGTTCTATTTTACTTCAGATAGCCCCAGTAAAAATTCCCGCTGGCGAGTTCGAGATAACCTCCTTGGAACAAGGGATTACTGCCCAATGGTTTTTCGAACCAGCGCTGTTCGTGCTGCTGAAACCTATGATTGTGGAAAAGAAATTAAAGCGTTGGAAATGGAGTTTGGCGAAGATTTATTAAAGCGCAGCGCAGTTTGGCTATCCATTAAAGAAAGCATGGCCAGTTTTGCTATTGAGCGAGAAGATAAATTTATTGATCGTGCAAAGCGTTTTGCCACAGCAATGGAGCGCTATTGCGGGTTTTATTCTGACCCACTTAATAATGACGCAATAACAGAATTACAAAAAGAAATACTTGGTCCGCAAGCGCTTCATTACGGAATAAGAAAATCACCTATTTTTGTTGGTGAATCCGGGTTAGATTACACGCCACGCGTTTATTATATTGCTCCAGACTGGAGATCGACTGAGTCCATGTTGGCCGGACTCTCTGCTTTTAGCGAAAGAACAAAATATCAATCCGCTGTTGTTAGAGCCGCCATAATGTCTTTTGGATTTGTTTATATCCACCCCATGACTGACGGCAATGGACGCCTATCAAGGTTTCTTATTAATGATATGTTACGGAGAGATGGCGCCATACCTGATCCCTTTATTTTACCTGTCTCTGCGGCAATTATGAGTTCGCCAAAAAACCGTAAAACTTACGATCAAATAATGGATGTTTTCTCTAAACCCTTTATGCTTCACTATAGAGACTATTATGAGTTTGGCGAAGACAAGATTGCGATTGATGGCGTTCATTATAATATTGATTTTGATGCCTACGAAGACGCAAATTCTGCTTGGCGATATCCTGATTTCACAAAACACGTTGAGTACCTGGCTGATATTTTAGAGCTTACCATTAACTCAGAGATGAGAAATGAGGCGGGCTACTTACGAAACCTTAATAATGCCAGATGTGGAATAAAGGAATTCATAGAGGGGCCAAATAAAGATATCGATAGAATAATCAGATCGATTATAGACAATGATTACAAAATTTCTAATAAACTCAAAAAAGAATTTGAATTGTTATTAACGCCAGATATTGCTAATAGCGTCATTGAAGTCGTGTTATGCGCTTATGCAGTAACAATTGATGACCACGCAGGTCAACTGCCCCGACCTTAAGGCTTATCCATGATTACGCTATTAATTACACTCAACGTGTTCGCTAGCCTATGTTTGTACCGCTTAAAATCTGATCGCCAAGTGCGAGTGTTAGGCGAGTCAATTAAGCAACGGGGGCTTTTTTAATGCTAAAGCCAGCCAATAAGTTTTTTAATTGCCAGCTTCATTCAATCCTATTAAAATAG
>JBAXUR010000085.1:0-14579 GCA_037129595.1 Methylococcaceae bacterium
GAGTCATGACGACAAGGTGCGCAAAATCAAATAAATGCGGCCATTGATGCCAAGTCGTAGGGTGCGCATCGCGCACCTAAAACAGCATCCACTAAACGGTTTTATGCACCACAATCTATTGTTTTTTTTCTATCTGTAGCGTAATTAGGGTTCTTTCTCTGGCATGGTTGTGGTGCGCGATGCGCACCCTACTCAGCTAAACAGTCGTATTGCGAAACTTGGCGGGTGTTATTTATTACGAGTTACCTTACTACATACTCTATAATTAAAAAGCCAAGCTTCTCATAAGATAAATTGATATTAACGTAAATCCTGGAGCCGTCATTCCGGCATGGATTCACGCCAGGCTATCCTGCCTGTCGCCCTGCGGGTAAATGCAAATCTGCTCCAGACAGATTTGTGCCGGAATCCAGAGTACAGGGATGTATTCATCGATATTACATTACATCCAATAAAATCGAGTATAAAAATCAGTTGGTGAATAATTTATGAATGCCATCCATGGCAACTAGATCCCGGCAGTCCATGCCGGGATGACGGCTTGGGAGTGTGCAAAAAAAGTCGAGGCTCAACTTAATAACCTGGGCGTACCAAAAACAGGGTAATTTATCAGTTTTGTCTGAAAAACCCCGCCGTTCAGGCATAACTATCTACACAAATAAAAGCATTCAACTGGAGTAAAACAACTTTAGCTGTTGCCTGTAAACAGCTAAAGCGGTTTACTCCAGATGCAGTATTATTACGATGCTTAACTGTAGGCAATGATGCTCCAGCGTACCGCAACATGAAAGCATTACCGATTTAGTATAAGACCCTAACGTGCAAAACAAGAGGCGACTTATAAGCCCGTCACTCACGCATTAAAAAATGATAGAATATGCAATATCTGCACGCCAGACGGCAAGCTAAACTACTTTTTTCGTAAGTATTCAGGCCCCTCTTTAACAAAAAGGGGGAGCAAAGTGAGGGTCCCTCAATAATTACCTTTTTTCGTATTTTTCGCAGACAAACCAGTTTTTTAAAACCAACAAAAATAAACCCAACCTAAACAATAAACAACTTAAAATAATCTCATGAAAATTAGTGTAATCGGTAGCGGCTATGTTGGCCTGGTCAGTGGCGCCTGTTTTGCCCAAATGGGTAATAATGTCACTTGTGTAGATATTGACGAAAACAAAATAGCCAAGCTACAGCAAGGTATTGTGCCTATTTATGAACCTGGCCTGGAAGAAATGATCCAGGAAAACCTAAAAATAAATACCTTAAGATTCACTACAAATAGTCAAAAAGCCATCGCTGAAGCCGCCGTCCTGTTTATTGCCGTTGGTACACCCATGGGTGAAGACGGCAGTGCCGACCTGCAATACATCTTGGCGGTTGCAAAAAGTATTGGCCAACACATGCAAAGTCACCTTGTTGTCGTTGACAAATCAACAGTACCTGTGGGTACTGCTGAAAAAGTACGCGCAACCATTCAAGCTGAACTCAATCAACGAGCCAGCAAACTGACGTTTGATGTCGTGTCCAACCCCGAGTTTCTTAAAGAAGGCGCGGCCATTGATGACTTTATGAAGCCAAACCGGGTGGTGATTGGTGCCGATAACGCCAATGCCATGGACATCATGCATGAACTCTACACACCCTTCATGACTAAAAATGACCGATTTATCGGCATGGATATTAAAAGCGCAGAAATGACCAAGTATGCCGCCAATGCCATGCTGGCCACCAAGATTTCATTCATGAATGAAATCGCCAATATCTGTGAGCAAGTCGGTGCTGATGTCAATCAGGTCAGGCATGGCATTGGCTCTGATAGCCGCATCGGATACAGCTTTATCTATCCGGGCTGCGGTTACGGTGGCAGTTGCTTCCCTAAAGATGTACAAGCCTTGGTTAAAACCGCCAAAAATAACGGTTATAACCCCCGGCTTTTAGAAGCCGTGGAAGCCGTTAATACCGATCAAAAATCCGTACTGGCTCAAAAAGTTATCCAACGCTTGGGAACAGACTTAACCGGTAAAACCCTTGCCGTCTGGGGACTAGCGTTTAAACCCGAAACCGATGACATGCGGGCCGCCGCCGCCATTACCATTATCAATATCCTAACGGCACACGGCGCAAAAGTAGTCGCTTACGACCCCAAAGCAAGGCACGAAGCAGAAAGCTTTTACCTTAAAGGCAATAACAATGTCAGCTATGTTGACAGCAAATACGAAGCCCTAAAAAATGCAGATGCCATGTTATTAATAACCGAATGGCAAGAATTTAGAAGCCCCGATTTTGATGAAATAAAAAAACTACTCAAAACCCCCTTGTTTTTTGATGGCCGCAACCAGTTTAAACAACAACGAATGGAAGCCATGGGCTTTGAATATATCCAGATTGGCGTAACGGCATAGTAACTATTAAGCCTCCCCTCTTTAAAAAGGCTCTATGTGATTTACAGTGGGTGACACAATAATACATAATTAAAAATCTTAGTGTGTGCAATGATAAGCTGATATTAACACAAATCGTAAAGCCGTCATTCCGGCAGGGATTGCCGGAATCCAGTTGCCATGGATGGCAATTACAAAGCATACAATTAATTGATTTATAGCTTCAATTTTAATAAATACTATGCAGTATCGATTAGTACATCCTTGTACACTGGATCCCGGCAGTCCATGCCGGGATGACGGCTTGGGCGTTTTCAGCTAATAATAAGACCTGTAACTATCGGTATTTTTTATTATTTACCCATTATGATTCACATAGAGCCTTTAAAAAAGAGGTTAGGGGCAATGCCGTTAAGTTAAGCATACAACTGAAGTAAATTTTTACAGGCAATAGCTGAAGCGATTGCACTCCAGTTTTTTTTAAAACAACTTGCACTTAGCTTAACGACATTGGGGACAAGCAAAAAGGCAAGAGTGCGCATCGCGCACCATTTTCAATACCGGAGAAAGAAACCCAACAAGCTCCAGTCAGAAAACAATAATAGATTGTGATGCAAATAAAATTATTCAGGCTTTTGGTGCGCGATGCGCACCCTACCACGCATTAGAGGATTAATTAAATGAAATTTCTCGATATAAAAACAGACTTTGCTTTTAAAAAAGTCTTTGGCAGTGCCGATTCAAAAGACCTGCTAATCAGCTTTTTAAATTCAGTGATAGAGTTTGACAATCACCAAACAATCACCGATTTAACCATTGTTGATCCCTATAGCATCCCCTTACTGAAGGGCATGAAAGATACCTTCGTTGATGTAAAGGCAGAACTGAGTGACGACACCCGCGTTATTATAGAAATGCAAGTTTTGAATCATGAAGGCCTGGAAAAAAGAATCCTGTACAATGCCGCAAAAAACTACTCCATACAGTTAAAAAAAGGCGATGCTTACCACTTGCTTAATCCCGTCATTGCCTTAACCATTACCGACTTTACTCTCTTTAAAAACAGTGATGAACTCATTAACCGGTTTAAATTACTCGAAAAAAAGCGCTTCATTGAATACAGTGACGATATCGAACTGATTTTTATCGAACTGCCAAAATTCAATAAAACCGAACCCGAACTAACCAGCATTCAAGATAAATGGCTGTATTTTATTAAAAATGCCGGCAGTATGGATTACATCCCTAAAAATCTCAATCAAGAACTGGAAAAAGCCTTTAATATCGCCAACGAAGCCAATCTTAGCGAAGAAGAATTGGAGCTTCAGCATAAAAAGAGAGACTGGATTTATATTCAAAAAAGCTCAATCGAATTGGCTACAAAAACTGGTTTGGAACAAGGATTGGAACAAGGATTGGAACAAGGATTGGAACAAGGATTACAACAAGGCGAATGGAATGCAAAGATTAAAATCATAGAAAATGCCTATCAACTAGGCCTACCTATGCAAACTATGATTGCGCTATCAGGGCTGGATGAAGAAAAAATCTTGTCATTATTGCCAAAAAAGTAGTGGTTAAGTGATAACAAACTGATAAATAGCTTACCAGTACCTGCCGGGATCCAGAATACAGGGATGTAATCATAGATAACGATGACGATCGGGGATTGAGGGAGATTTTATTAAATAAATCCCCCACAACCCGTTTAAACAACAACGAATAAAAGCCATGAATTTTAAAACAACCCAATTAGCATCACCGCATAACCCAAAACCATGAAAATATTAGTCACCGGCACCGCAGGTTTTATTGGCTCATACGTCGTTCAGCGCTTACTGGAAAGAGGCGATGAAGTCGTAGGCCTTGACAACATAAACGACTATTACGATGTCAACCTTAAACACGGTCGCCTGGAAAAAGCCGGTATTAAAAAAGACCAACTGGCTTGGTATAAATTTATACAAAGTGATAAGCATCCCAATTACCGCTTTATTCAAATGAACTTGGAAGACAAACAAGCGATACAAATGCTGTTTGCCAATGAAAAGTTTGACAGGGTTTGTCATTTAGCCGCCCAAGCCGGTGTCCGTTATTCCATTGAAAATCCGCAAGCTTATATACAAAGTAATATTGACGGTTTTTTAAATATCTTGGAAGCTTGCCGCTGGAACGCTATAGAACATTTAGTCTACGCCAGCTCCAGCAGTGTCTATGGCTTAAACGGCAAAGTGCCTTTTTCAGAAAAAGATTCAATCGCACACCCGGCCAGCCTTTATGCCGCGACCAAAAAAAGCAATGAGTTAATGGCCCACGCCTACAGCCATCTATATAATTTGTCCACCACAGGCTTGCGGTTTTTTACCGTCTATGGCCCTTGGGGACGACCCGATATGTCACCGTTTTTATTTACCGACGCCATTTTAAATGACCGGCCTATCGACGTATTTAATAACGGCGACATGCTGCGTGACTTTACTTATATTGACGACATCATAGAAGGCGTCATTCGCTGCATCGACAAAGTAGCATTGCCTGCTACGGAATGGGATGCACAAAACCCCGACCCAAGCACCTCCACAGCACCCTATCGACTTTATAACATTGGTAACTCGTCCCCCGTTAAATTAATGGACTTTATCCAAGCAATAGAATCAGCGTGTGGAAAAGAAGCCGTAAAAAACTATCTACCCATGCAACCAGGCGATGTCTATCAAACCGATGCAGATACAACCGCATTAGAACAAGACATGGACTATAAGCCAGCCAAAAATCTTAACGAAGGCATTAAAGAAACCGTAGCGTGGTTTAAATATTACTATAAATTACAGTAACTTATATGCAATCATTTAGCCACCTCTTTAAAAAAGAGGAGTTAGGGGCAAACTATTTAAAAAACAGGAGTGCAATCGCTTCAGCTATTGCCTGTAAAAACAGTTAAAGCGATTTTACTCCAGCTGTACACTTAACGTAACGGCATTGGAGTACAACCGCTTCAGCTGTTGCCTGTAAAGCAACTAAAGCAGTCTTATTCCAGCCGCAATATTATTTGTTACGATACGCAACTTCATGGCAGTTAGGATGTACCAAGGTACGAAGCGAACAAACTGCAAAAACAGCAATCTTAAAAGTAAATATAAATCACTTTTTAATTCTTTTGTACTAATTGTTAGTATAATAAGATTATTAAAGCTAATAACGCTATTACGTTATGAAGCATGTTATTTTATTAAATGACCCGCACACCCCAAAATATTAACGTAAGTATTCTGCCCCGTTTTTTGTAACAATCGACCAAGATAACATGCCGGGAACGCCCAGCCCCACAGCTCGGCAGGGGTAATAAAGCTGATTACAATAGGGTAGTAACTACGCCGAGCCAGGGCTCAGCGTTCCCGGAATAAATAAACTCATTTTATTTGCTTCGGTTTAAATTAATAACCAGTGATTTTGTGCCATTAGGGGACGTAAGGAATGCGCATGAAATAACTTAGGCATCCCTCTCCCTCTGTGCATAGGTATCTACACAACTTTTACTCATATTAAAAACAATGAGTTACGACAGAATCAAGCTCCCTCTCCTGTTGGAGAGGGTTGGGGTGAGGAGAATAAAATCAAGCAGTTACATTCCCCTCATCCCAACCTTCTCCCTTTGGAGAAGGAGCAGTAGGACTTGTGTAGATAACTATGCCCTCTGGGAGTATAGATATCTAAACAAGTCATCATCCCGGCAGGGATTGCCGGGATCCAAATCGGTGTAGATACCTCTGATTTAAAAAAGAGGACTTAGCGCAAATTATTTAAAAAACAGGAGTGCAATCGCTTCAGCTATTGCCTGTAAAAAAGCCAAAGCTTTTTTACTCCAGTTGTATGCGTAACTTAACGGCATTAGGGCTTAAATACTTACAAAGTGACCCAACAAACTAGGGTTGGTTTTTCGTGCGGTAATTACTGGTGCCATAGATGAGTTGAAATATGTATTGGGTGATGCTGCTGCCTGGATCATGAAAACCATTGATACACTCATACAGTGCTTATTTGTGCAAGCCCTGCAACTTGACACCAAGACGCTACGAATGGAATCTATATAATTCAGATAGTTATACCTGCTTCAGGAGTGAAATTGAATACCGAAACTTTAGTTAAAAAAGTAAACAATATTATGACCCTTAATGCACCTAACCAATATAACGAGAGTAACCCTGTCATGCATTGGTATGTCATTCATACCAAATCGCAACAAGAACAACGCGCCCTGCTTAATCTCGAGCAACAAGGCTACGAATGCTACTTACCGCTATTATCCGTAGAAAAACTCCGTAAAGGTCGTATAAACGTTGTACAAGAACCCCTGTTTGCACGTTATTTATTTATCCACCTCGATACCAGCCAAACCGCCAAAAGCTGGGCCCCCATACGCTCAACCTTGGGCGTCAATTGCATGGTCACCTTTGGCTGCGAACCCACCAAAGTTGATAGACTTCTAATAGAAGCCCTACGCGCTCCAAAAAATACCGCTGACAACCCGCCCCAAAGCCTGTTTACCAAAGGTGAAAAACTACACATTACCAGCGGTCCTTTTAGCGGACTTGAAGCCATCTACCAACTCCATGATGGTGAAAGTAGAGCCATGGTGCTAATCAAGCTCTTAAACAAAACCGTACCCCTCAAAATCGCCCCGGCTAATTTACGTAAAATAAGTTTTCAACATAACGCGTACCAATAACAAAGCTTTTCTTAACTTAATGGCAGTATCGGCGCGGCATGGCCTTAATCAAGCGCAACTTGCGTCATGTACAGGGCAATCAAGACTTCAATAGTCCCGGCTTATTGGAAGTACCGGAAGAGGTCTTCGAAGAATTATTGGTTAATACGCTGGCACATCGCGACTACTTCATCAGTGCATCAATACATTTACTCATTTTTGCTGACCGGATAAAGATCATCAGCATAAACTCTACAAAATCAACATAACCTGCGCTAATAGATGGGTTTCACTGCGTTCTACCCATCAACAAAACCACAACACCCGACGTAGGATGGGCAAAAGCGCAGCGTTGCCTAACAAATCAACAGCAAAGTCGGGCACAAAAGCGGTGCCTACCTATCCTACAAAACCAAACACCGATACCTAAAAAACCAAACGGACTTTGACACATGCGTTGAGCAACGCTACACTTTTGCCCAACCTAGCCAACTAATCGACCTGGAAAACCATTATGCAAATAGCAATAGACTTACCTAACGATTTTGTTACCTTTCAATCGGCAACCGATATCCAGCAAGAAGTTCGAAACGCCTACGCCCTTTGGCTGTATCAAAAACAAAGAGTAACCTTAGCAAAAGCAGCAGAATTGGCCAAGGTCAATCTCTATGACTTTATGAGCCTTTGCAAAACCAATAGCATACCTGTCATCAACATCACCCGTGATGAATTACTTGAAGAACTGGCTGGATTTAACCCGTCATGATTTTGATAGCCGATGCCTCTGCACTTATCGCACTTGCCTGTTGCGACAGCCTTGATTTACTGGAGGCACTATTCGGCAACGTACTGGTACCCACCACCGTTTTTTATGAAGTAACGACGCCTGATAAACCCCAATCTGCACGACTGCAAAGCTATCTTAAAGACAAAATTCGCACCGTTGATATGCAACGATATATTTATCTGGATGCATTTGCCGATGCAGGTGAAACTGAAGCCATGCTGCTCTACAAAGAAATAACTGCAGATTATTTACTCATTGATGACAAACGCGGACGTAAGGTTGCAAAAATAAATCAGATCAAAACAATAGGCTCCTTAGGCGTATTACTTCAAGCGAAACGAGTCGGCTTAATCCCGCATATTGCACCCTTACTAAAACAAATAGCCGCCAGCCCGGTTTTTATAAGCGATAGCTTAATACAAACCGTACTGGAAATAGCAGGCGAGTAATTATTCAAGCCCTCGCCTTGTCCCCCCTTTGAATAAAGGGGATCAAGGCGAAGGGCAGTGGGGGATTTATTTAAAAAATCGGCTCAATGTGATTTGTAGTGGGTCAATAATAAAAAAAACCAATAAACATGTGCCCGACCTACGCCTAACCCGATATGGCTATTGGTAGGTTTAAGTTGATAGCCAAGAGTAGGATGGGTAGAGCAGCGCGAAACCCATCGCTTAAGGAATCAATTATGATGGGTTTCGGCTATCGCCTCTACCCATCCTACGCGCTGCCCAATGCCCCGCTAAATTTATGCTTATTGAGATTTAATTTTAAAAGAAACGGTTTTATTCAGTTCGCAACGCTCCAGCGTTGCGTGACGCAAGAGCGTCCGATGCCGGTCGGGGTTATAAACCCCGTCACGCTTCTGGTAGAAATCCGTAGGAGTAGAAAATTTTCTACCCTGATAACACGCAACATAACATCAGGCAGAGAATTGCTTTGTTCAGTTTTATTGATGCAAATATGCTTGATTAAAAAGGGATGCGATCCCTTTATTTTGCCCCCTGTTTTTCTATATGACCCCATTAATGATTTTTCTGAAATACCCTTGTATAAATTATCCGTCACAGCCATAATGATTAAAACAATCATTTTAACCATTACGGATTGAATACAATGATCAACATGACGTCAACAGAAGCCAAAACACATTTTGGTGCATTACTCGATATGGCTCAACGCAACCCAGTGACTATTGAGAAAAAAGGTCGCCCCGTCGCAGTCATACTCTCTGATAGTGAATACAAGGCTTACCAACAGTTAAAACTACAAGTGTTGCAAAACGATTTAAATGCCGGCATTCACCAAGCCGACCAAGGACTATTGATTGATAGCGACACTGCTTTCAATGGTCTCATTTAAAGCCGCATCATCATTATGGCAAGCGCAAGATTTACCCCACTGGCTCTAAACGATTTAAAAGAAAGACGCGATTTCATTGCCAAAGATAAATCCGGAATTGCGTCCCAATATATGACAATGCTAAAGCAAAAATGCGAACTATTAGCAAGTTCCCCCGGGCTTGGGGTTCAGAGAGAAGAATACTGCAAACTGTATAAATTCCCAGTCGATTCGTATTTAATTTTTTATCGCCCTTCGCAAACAGGCATCGATGTTATACGTATCCTTCACGGTAACAGAGACATTGATAGTATTTTTAATTCTCAAAGATAAAGTCAAATCACGTACACACTAATAGTGTGTGATTATTTGTTTAAATACCACTCTATTGCCTTAACGATCCCTGTCTCAAAATTCTCATCATTATTAATGCAAATATGTGTTTTTAATAAGGGGTCTAACCCATCATGATTTTGGTAGCCGATGCCTCGGCACTTACTTATTAACTAAAAACGTCCAAGCCGTCATCCCGGCATGGACTGCCGGGATCCAGTTGCCATGGATGGCAATCTTAAATGATGCAAATTTAGTAAGTAGGGTGCGCATTGCGCACCAAAACAATGCCGGAGAAAGAAACCTAATAAGCTCCAACCAGAAAACAATAATAGATTGTGATGCAAATAAAATTATTCGGTAGCAACGGCTTTTGGTGCGCAATGCGCACCCTACCCTACTTATGCCCCGCTAAGTTTTATTGATATTGCCACCAAGTCCTAGAGCCGTCATCCCTGCCGGGATTGCCGGGATCCAGTTGCCATGGATGGCAATTACAAAACAAACAATTAATAGCTTCAGTTTTAATAAATACCGATGCCCATCGAGGTTTAACCCCACTTAACGCTAGCGCTAACCCGACAGGGCTATTGCCAGGTTTAAGTTGATAGCCAAGAGGATGGGTAGAGCAACGCGAAACCCATCAAAAATAGCATTAACCGATGAAGACGGCGCTACCTTTACCCATCCTACGAGACAAAACACTCGACAAAAACAAACACCGGCATTCCCACGCGGAGCATAAAAACAATATAAACCGTCAATTGCATCCAATTACCGCCAATAACACCTAAATACCAAATACCACAATAAAACAATAAAACACTGTAAAATAAATACATTGTAGGAGCGGCTTTAGCCGCGATAAATATAATAATCGCGGCTAAAGCCGCTCCTACCCACAGCACAACCTCTACAAAATTAACACAACTCGCGCTTGCTGATCGTGACACAGCATGGCGGTAGCGTGTATAAGCCCCTACCCCAAACAAACCACTCGCCCGTTATGTCGGTATGATCAGCCAAGACCTCGCTGCGCAGGATGGCAAAATAAAACAAATATAACAATCATGCCCCAAAAAGAAAGCCATCTAAAAGTACTCCGTATCCTTGAGACCAACCCACATATCAGCCAACGCGAACTGTCCCAAGCGTTAGGCGTTAGCTTGGGCAAAACCAACTACTGCCTTAAAGCACTTGTCGACAAAGGCCATATCAAAATACATAACTTTCGGCATAGCAACAACAAAGTCGCCTATTCTTACCTACTAACACCCCACGGTATCGAACAAAAAGCCCAAATGACCGTATGTTACCTACACAGAAAAATAGAAAAATAGAAAAATACAAGAATATGAATTGTTACGCCAAGAAATAGCCCAACTGCAACAAGAAACAAACCCATTAACGCTTAGCAAATAGCCTGAACGGATGGGTAAAACAACGCAAAACCCATCAACAAAACCAAACAAAACCACAACACCCACCGTAGGATGGGTAGAGCAACGCGAAACCCATCATCAATAGCATAACCGATGGGCACAGCTAGCCCATCAACATAACTGGCAGATCTCTGATGTATGTTAAAATTGGGTTAACCATGTCATCCGGCCTAATATTTTTATTAAAATATCAGACATAACCTACAGAAAATTACATAGGCCCAGTATTACTTGATAGGTAATTGATTATGAATCGTCAACAAGCCATAGAAACATTGACTAAACATAAGCCCGAATTGATTAAGCGCTTCGGCATAACACGATTAGCAGTATTTGGTTCTACGGTGCGTAATGAAGCGAAACCAGAGAGCGATATTGATATCATCGTCGATTTTGATGGCCCGGCAACTTCGAAACAATATTTTGGCATGCAGTTTTATTTAGAAGAAATATTAGCTACACCACAGGGAGGTGTCTATGTGTTGCCATCCATCGCTACGAAAACTGCCGTGATAACAAAGCTTTTCTTAACTTAATGGCAGTAACGCTCCACGTGGGAATGATACAAAAACCAAACGGACTTTGACACATGCGTTGAGCAACGCTACACTTTTGCCCAACCTAGCCAACTAATCGACCTGGAAAACCATTATGCAAATAGCAATAGACTTACCTAACGATTTTGTTACCTTTCAATCGGCAACCGATATCCAGCAAGAAGTTCGAAACGCCTACGCCCTTTGGCTGTATCAAAAACAAAGAGTAACCTTAGCAAAAGCAGCAGAATTGGCCAAGGTCAATCTCTATGACTTTATGAGCCTTTGCAAAACCAATAGCATACCTGTCATCAACATCACCCGTGATGAATTACTTGAAGAACTGGCTGGATTTAACCCGTCATGATTTTGATAGCCGATGCCTCTGCACTTATCGCACTTGCCTGTTGCGACAGCCTTGATTTACTGGAGGCACTATTCGGCAACGTACTGGTACCCACCACCGTTTTTTATGAAGTAACGACGCCTGATAAACCCCAATCTGCACGACTGCAAAGCTATCTTAAAGACAAAATTCGCACCGTTGATATGCAACGATATATTTATCTGGATGCATTTGCCGATGCAGGTGAAACTGAAGCCATGCATGAGATGAGATTATCGGTCAGATTGCACAGCGTATCTAACAGGTTGATGAATTGATATGTACGAAGCCGAGCTTTTCGCAATCCTCGCGCGTGGCGAAGATAGCCATCACCAGTTCAAACGCGACTTTACAAATGTCGAGGCGCTGGCAGCTGAACTGATTGCCTTCGCAAACAGCGTAGGCGGCCAATTGTTTATTGGAGTGACTGACGATGGCAAAGTATCAGGACTGACAACAACTGATGTGGCAAGACTCAATCAGTTGTTGTCAAACGCTGCCTCGCAAAATGCACGCCCACCTATCAACCCAGTATCAACCAATGTACAAACAGATGAGGGTCTGATTATCGTAGTGCAAGTGCCAGAAGGTTTAAACAAGCCCTATATCGATATCCAAGGTCGCATTTGGGTTAAGTGTGGTGCGGACAAGCGCCATGTCACTGCACGGGAGGAAATGCAACGCCTGTTTCAGCAATCGGCCTTAGTTTATGCGGACGAAGTACCCGCCAAACCGGCAACCATTGACGACCTTAATCAACGAGAGCTGGGGGAGTATTTTCAACGGCGTTATCATAAATCAGTTGACTCAACAGGCTTGACACTACCAAAGTTACTAAAAAACCTTAACTTGACCTATGAAGGCATTCCGAATCTAGCCGGCTTGCTATTATTTGGCAACGCACCCAATACACTTAAACCTGCCTTCATCATCAAAGCTGTTGCCTTCCCCGGCACGGTGCTGCACGACAGCCGCTATCTGGACAGTGAAGATATTGATGGCAATCTGCCAGAGCAATATCGGCGCTGCATGGCCTTCATCAAGCGCAACTTGCGTCATGTACAGGGCAATCAAGGCTTCAATAGTCCCGGCTTATTGGAAGTACCGGAAGAGGTCTTCGAAGAATTGTTGGTTAATGCGCTGGCACATCGCGACTACTTCATCAGCGCGCCGATACGTTTACTGATTTTTGCTGACCGGATAGAGATCATCAGCCCAGGACACTTACCCAACCATCTGGATGTAGAGCAAATTCGCTTCGGCCTTTCAAACCTGCGCAATCCAGCATTGGCTTCGCATGCGTTTTATATGCTCCCCTATCGTGGTTTGGGTAGTGGCATACCACGAGCGACCGAGGCCTGGCCGAGCATCGAACTGATAGACGATCGCAAAGGCAATCAGTTTAAAGTCGTAATTCCTCGTAATGAAGACGTGCAAGCCAAACAGCAGCCAGAGTCACAGCCAGAGTCACAGCCAGAGTCATTAGAAAGTCGAGTGCTACAAATTTTGACAGTCCAGCCGGCAAGTAAAGCCGAAATCTCAACACTGCTAGGCCAAAAAGAAGTATCCGGCCAGCTCAATAAAGTCATACGAGAACTACAAACGGCCAAGCGCATTGAGTACACCATTCCTAATAAACCCAACAGCCGTTTACAGAAATACCGTTTAGCCGCCGATCCATCAGCACAAACCCTACAAAATTAACACAACCTGCGCTTGCTGAACATGACAGAACAGGGCACAGCGTGCCCATCAACATTACTAATACACGATGGCTAAAACGCCCATAGACTATAAAAAGCATTTAAGCAAAAAAATTCTAATGGTCGGCATAAAGAATCTCTGATAAGTTATTTCGTAAAATTATAGCTCAGATCGGCGATAAGCTATAAGTGGCTTTTGCCAGGCTCAATGCAAGTAATGAATTAAAAGCATTAAACCTTGAACTATCCTATTGTCCCTACAATTAGTAAAAGTAAAGTATAACGTTACTCCGCCCCCAGTTATTTTTCTTTTTCTTTAATTATGGCGAATACGCCATAATTAAATCCGTCCAAACCGTCATCCCGGCATGGATTGCCAGGATCCAGTTGCCATGGATGGCAATTACAAAGCAAACAATTAATTAATTTATAGCTTCAGTTTTAATAAAAACCGATGCCCGTCGAGGTTTGCCCCCCTCCACTTAACGCTAGCGCTAACCCGACAGGGCTATTGCCAGGTTTAAGTTGATAGCCAAGAGGATGGGTAGAGCAACGCGAAACCCATCAAAAATAGCATTAACCGATGAAGACGGCGCTACCTTTACCCATCCTACGAGACAAAACACTCGACAAAAACAAACACCGGCATTCCCACGCGGAGCATAAAAACAATATAAACCGTCAATTGCATCCAATTACCGCCAATAACACCTAAATACCAAATACCACAATAAAACAATAAAACACTGTAAAATAAATACATTGTAGGAGCGGCTTTAGCCGCGATAAATATAATAATCGCGGCTAAAGCCGCTCCTACCCACAGCACAACCTCTACAAAATTAACACAACTCGCGCTTGCTGATCGTGACACAGCATGGCGGTAGCGTACCAAAACCCCTACGACCTAAAACGGATGGGTAGAGCAACGCGAAACCCATCAACTGCGTTCTACCCATCCTACAAAAC
>JBAXUR010000086.1:0-14330 GCA_037129595.1 Methylococcaceae bacterium
CAAAATCTCTGTAGTTGAAAGTAACTGCGTCACCGTGAGGTGGGGTGGAGAGTAACTGGAAACGAACTGTCAGTCCGTAGGATGACGAACCCGTTTCGGTTTCATGCAGTGGCGAGCCTTCGGATTCATGGCGAAGCCTGAAAATCATGGATTACGCTAACTTGGCTGTTAAAGCGATGATTCGACTGTATGGGATGTTTGGGGATGGAATGACAGGAAGATAGCACGCAGTAAGCGGGGATACCTGCCGGTCGCAGTGAACGATGGGCAGGAGTCAGAACCCTCATACGAGTGATGCCGTTTGTTAACAGAGTATAGAAAAGCTTGCGGGAAAGCTGACCTAAGAAATCCCAACAGCAGGGCGTAGCGTGAAATCAACTCTGTCTTACGTCAAACAAACGGTGAGAACAGCGGGTAGCAAAACCGCTGCGAGCAAAGGGGGGTAGGAAGATAGATGCAAACTGAAAATACTAAGGCAACCGATAAGGTAGAATCCACAGTGTCAGAAAAGACTAGACAGGAAACAGAAGCTCAAGCAGCCTATAAATGGCTATGGGTAGAAGCGGCGGTATGGACGGTGCGCATGTTGGCGGCACTGGTTAACGGTGTCAAAGGAGGAAAATGGTTTAGCTTGATGGATAAAATCTATGCAAGACGTACCCTTCAAATTGCTTGGCAACGAGTGAAGAGCAACAAGGGTGCGGCGGGCATAGACAGGATCAGCATAGAGCGCTTTGAAGGGCAAGCCGAGCAGTATCTACAAGAACTGCAACAGCAACTAAAAACAGGTACTTTCCAGCCGCAAGCGGTTAAACGGGTTAATATCCCTAAAGCCGGTGGTGGAACACGTCCATTGGGCATTCCAACGGTCAAAGATCGAGTGGTGCAAATGGCGATAAAACTGGTGATAGAGCCTATTTTTGAGCAGACCTTCAAAGACAGCAGTCACGGCTTCAGACCGGAACGAGGCTGTAAAGACGCACTGAGAGAAGTCGATGTCTGGCTAAAAGCAGGTTACAACTGGGTAGTGGATGCCGATATTAAAGGCTACTTTGACAACATTAGCCACGAGCTGATGATGAGCAAAGTAGAGCAACATATAGCGGACAAAGCGTTGCTCAACTTACTGGAAGCCTACTTAAAGCAGGACATTATGACCGAATGCGAAAGCTGGAAGCCTAGTCAGGGAACGCCGCAAGGGGCTGTACTTAGTCCCTTGCTGGCAAATATTTACCTGAATGAACTCGATCATCTCATTGGTGGAAAGTATCGTATGGTACGTTATGCAGATGATTTTATCATCTTGACGACCAGCGAAGCGGAAGCCGAAAAGGCGTTGGCGGAAGTGAGGCAATGGATGGAAAAGCATCACCTCGAACTGCATCCTGACAAAACAAGGATAGTTAACTCTACCGATAACCCGAACGGATTTGACTTTCTGGGCTACACCTTTAAAAAGGGAATGCTATTTGTGCGCAAGAAAAGCCGTGTGGCGATGCGTGACAAGATTAGACTGCATACCCGGCGAAGCCAGGGAGTTGGAATAACAACCGTTATCGAAAATCTCAATCCGATATTGCGTGGTTGGTTTAACTACTTTAAGCACGTCAAGAAGAGTGAGTTAAAAGCAATGGATGGCTTTATACGACGCAGATTACGCAGTATTTTGCGGAAGTATCAAAAGAAGGGAGGGGGAACCGGAAGAAATATTGGAGACCATCAGCAATGGACAAATGCCTACTTCGCGAGCTTGGGACTTTTCACAATGTACGAAGCCCATGCGGAAGCGAGCCGATCCCGATGAGGAAACTATCGACTGGAGAGCCGTGTGCGGGAGAACTGCACGCACGGTTCGGAGGGAGGGGAGAGCTTAGAAAAAAAAAGCTCTTCTCTACCCCTATAGTGCCATGGACGGTAAATTGCCAACTGCACGGGTACTTGATTGTAGAAAAGTGCCAGCTTGAAGCTTCACATCCTTGTGGCTGGATTCCGGCATCTATGCCGGAATGACGAGCTTGATGAGTACTATGCGTGTGATTGCTAACCTAACCGTATAGGTCGAAAAAGTGACGCTTTAAACTGTCCGCTGGAGCTATTTGGTAGCCTTGTTTTTGGCACTATGATGATATGATTTCCTTCATTATAGTTTTATCTGGCTTTACCTTAAAAGGCTTGCCTACATTTGGGTATACAACAATTCTTAATGTAGATAGTGAATGCGTTTTTAGATGCTCTTTTTTTAAATTTTGTAGCCAATTTGTATTGCTATTATTAATTTTCAAAAATAGATTAGCAGTTTCATTTTCACCTAGCTTACATGGAAAACTAGAAGATCTATGGCTGTTAATATATTTATGCCCTATGCCAATATTGGTTTTCTTAAACAAACCTACTTGAAATGAAATACACATAAGGCTATTTAAAAATACTGTTCTATATCCAGTGTTTGTGACATATATTGCTAAATACTCCTCATCCGCTCCATTTTCATTAAAAACAAAAATTCCAGAAGAAATGCTAAGTGTTATTTTTCTTGTGGAAAACGAAATATAAAGAGACACACAAACAGCTAATAATGTCCCAATGGCTGAAAGCCAAGGGGCAAACGAATTAATAAATTTCCATTCTTCAACAGATAGACACATGTTTTATTTAACCCTAAAATTAGTAACAGGTCGTAACCCCGTAATTTTTATAACAAGTAGTTGTTTTATTATTTTGTCTTTGGGCTTCAAGAGCTGATTCTCTAGCTGCCGCCGCAGCACTTTCTGCTGCTTCAGTTTGTCTTAATTGTAAGGCAAACCCTGCATCTTGAGAGTAACCTTCAATATTGGGGCGTTCTAAAGTTTGCATTACACCATCTGGAAATTTGTTTAAATCCCAAGTGTTGCTATAATTCTTTCTTGCGCCACTACTCCAAATTGCAGTACAAGGAACGGTATTTATAGAGCCATATTTCTTTTGATTCTCATCTGGCGAATAATTCAATGTGACAGGACTGTAACCTTGATTGGTACCGTTACATATTATCGATGCGCCTCTTGGCTCGGTGTTGTAAGTTATTTTGTAACCACTAGCACATCCCGATAAAAAAGAGATTAGGAGTAAGTAAATTAATTTTTGGCCTTTCATGGCAGTTTTCCCTCTCTACGCCTATGTTCATAAATATGCAAGTCGCTGGCGATTAAAGCGGCTAACGTAATATATGCGATATCAAATGTCTTATAAAAAGACTGATTTGTCGTATATTTCTCATAAATCTATCTAGTTAATTGTTTTTATTGGTCTGAGTATAATCTAATAGGACACAACGACAAACTAAAGTGACATCTTCTCTCAAAAACAAATTCAATAAAGCATTGGTCACTTTGGTATTATTCGATGCTCGCTATTGGCAATTGCCGAACTTCATTCTGATATATCCATCGCCATAAAGCGGCCATTCGCGACCGGCAGTTGATGGCCGTCAGCGGGCGGTCAGTTCCAACTAAAAATCAACACACTCTCGGAGGGGCTTGGCTGTTACCCCCTTTTTTAATAAAAAATCTTAGTCGGCAAAACGCTGACGTTGCTTGGCAACGTCAGCGTTTTTAAGAATTGCTTTCCCCAATACGTAGACAGGAGGCAGCAAGAGAGAATGGCATGACAACGGGTGTCATGCGGTTATCTGGAGGGTTCCCGGCATTGCGCCGGTCGCTATTTGATAAACAACATTTCTTGATAGGTTGGGTAAGGCCACAATTCATCCGCGATTTCGCCTTCAAGCGCATCGGCATAGTGACGTACGTCATCCATAAAAGGACGGATGGTTTTTGCACAAAACTGCATGTGTTCTTCGGGTGTTAAAAAATCATGTTGAGCAATCGCGTTGCCAAGCTTGTCAACGGCTTCCATCATTGATTTGAGTAGTGCAGCGATCTGGACTAAACGCTCGTTATCCAGTTCAACACCGTTGTTTTTAAGGTTGCTTATCGTAGAGGAAAGATTAGACAGGTATTTGATGGCTGCGGGATAAATACCGGTTTTTGCCATGCTGACCACCAACTTGGCTTCTACTTCAATCGCGAGAATGTATTGCTCGGCATAAATTTCGAAACGACTGGCCAGCTCCACAGGCGATAATACACCCAGCTTGTCAAAGAGTTCCTCTATATAAGATTCTTTTAAAACCGGCAACGCATCGGCGGCTGTTTTAAGATTGGCCAAGCCGCGTTCTTCAACTGCCATTTTATGCCATTCGGCAGAATAGCCGTTACCACCGAATACCACAGCGCCATGCTGATCAATTATTTCCTTAAGTGTGCCTAGTATTGCTGTATCGAAATTAGCACCTTGCGACAATTTACTTTCCAGCGAATCGGCGATCCAGTTGAGAGAATCTGCCAGTAAGGTATTCATCGTAACCAGTGGGCCGGCCACTGATTGCCCTGAACCCACGGCGCGAAATTCAAAACGGTTACCGGTAAAGGCAAAAGGCGAGGTTCTGTTTCTGTCACCGGCATCTTTATTAAATATGGGCAGGGTATTGATACCCAAATCCATAACGCCAGCGTTTAGAGAACCGGTTACCTTACCGTTACTGATTTGCTCAAAGACATTATCCAGTTGCGAGCCCAGATAAACCGACATGATAGCCGGCGGCGCTTCATTGGCACCCAGGCGGTGATCATTACTGGCCGTCGCTATCGTGGCGCGTAACAGCGGGCCGTATTTATGTACGCCGCGAATAACCGCACCGCAAAACAACAGAAATTGGGTGTTTGAATGCGGCGTAGTGCCGGGGTCGAGCAAGTTACCTTGGGTTGCATTACCAACCGACCAGTTGACGTGCTTGCCTGAACCGTTAATGCCTTTAAACGGTTTTTCATGCAGCAGACAGACCAAGCCGTGTTTTTTGGCGGTATTTTTTAAGACCGTCATTAACAGTTGTTGGTGATCGGTGGCTACGTTGGCCGCTTCAAAAAAGGGTGCAATCTCGAATTGCCCCGGCGCGACTTCGTTATGTCGGGTTTTGGCCGGAATGCCCAGTCGGTATAGCTGTTCTTCGGCATCTTGCATATAAACCTGAATACGTTCAGGTATCGCACCGAAATAATGATCATCAAATTGCTGGCCTTTGGCAGCGGCGGCACCAAACAGTGTGCGTCCGGACAGTAATAAGTCAGGACGTTGATTGACAAAATTGGCGTCGACCAGAAAATATTCTTGTTCAGCGCCGCAACTGGAATTAACGGGCGCAATGTCAGTATGGCCCAGAAGTGATAGAACTCTTTTGGCCGCTTTGTTCATGGCTGCGTTGGCACGCAACAAGGGCGTTTTTTTATCCAGCGCTTCGCCCGTCCAAGATACAAATACCGTTGGAATACACAGCGTGGCACCGTTATCCGTGGTCATGATATAAGCCGGACTGGTGACATCCCAAGCGGTATAGCCGCGTGCTTCAAAGGTGGAGCGAATACCGCCATTCGGGAAGGAAGAGCCATCCGGTTCGCCTTGCACCAGCACTTTGCCGCTAAATTCAGAGATAACAGAGCCGTCATTTTGTACGGAGATAAAGCTATCGTGCTTTTCCGCCGTTGCATTGGTTAACGGATAAAAGACATGCGCATAATACAGAGCACCTTTGGACAGTGCCCAATCTTTCATCGCTAAGGCCACTACATCGGCGATGGAAACATCAAGTTCTTCATGGGCTTCAATGGTTTTCTTGACGGATTTAAAAACATCTTTAGGCAGACTTTCCTTCATCTTGCTTAAGGTAAACACATCACTCGCCCATAAGCTACTCAGTGACTCCGGAGTTTTGGGAGGCATAGGTTGGCGATTGGTGATGTTTTGAACAGCCTGAACGCGCGTAGCATTTCCAGTCATTTTATTCCCCTGTGTGAGTTTAAGTGTTATGCGTTTATTTCAAAGCAATAATTGAACCAACAGGATAATTTAATTACCGGTGCCGTTTAGGACTTGTAGTGACTTACCGGGTGAATGCTTACCAATAAATCAGAGTGATACGGGTGGGCATTTACAGTGCAAAAAAACGGGATGTTAGTTCAAAGTGGTGCGGTTATTTTAATGGCGGCTAATAGATGCACTATTTAGTGCTTGTCGCGATTCATGTCTATGACAGCTGTTTTTGGGAAGAAAAAAAATGCGCCGTAAGGCGCATTTTTTAAAAGATTACTGAAATAGTTGAATTAGAAAGTAACGGTAAAATCGTTTGAGAATATAAATTGAGCTGTTTTTCCATCAGCGAAAGTATTAGGAGCGCCATTGGCTCCATCTACCCAGTCATAGCGGACGTTTGGACGCAAGTTTAGCCATTTTGTGGGTTTCCAATTTAAACCCGCAGTGACTTCGTAATAACTGGCGGCATTACAGCCAACAGCTGTACCGCCAGGGGATGCATAGCTGTAACCTGATCCGTTGGTAGCTGCGGCTACGCGACCTGGAGAGCAGACCCTAAATCCGTTTTGATCCCGAAACCATTCAGCCCGCATACCGATCGACAAATTGTCTTTTAGGTCATAGTATAAATGCGAGTTAATGCCATACCATTGTGCATCCACGGAATTTGGATTTGCCAAGGTACCGATGTTATTGGCCCAGCCATGATCATGTTGCAGGATCAAGTGGGTTTTATCAGTAATATTATGCTTTAGAACGATGCTGTACAGTGCAAAGGCGCTACTGTTTTGTTCTGAAGTAGCGCCATAAGTACCGCTGATATTAGCTGAGGTACCCTTGTCGGTGCTGGTCCAGGTTGTTCCAAATAGCCCACCCCAGTTACCCAGTTGCTTGTTAAAGCCGCCATCCCATCCGCCGGTCGCACTGCCGGTGGTTACGCCACCCATAACAGACCAATTGGTATCGACGGCATAGTTGCCCATAACACCGGTATGGGTGAACGGTTCGCCATATTGCATGGTGTAAGCATGGGTGTAGAAAAAGTTATCGGGAGCCGGCACCGTTTCATAGCCAATGGGCGTGTAAAAATGACCCGCTTTAACATTTAGACCATTACCGATAGGAATATAACTCTCCGCATAAGCCTGAGGTAATGCCATGCCGTAGAAGCGATTGCCTGCTGTGCCATTAAGATTAAGGTCCCAATTGTTCCGGCTTTTTGCTTCGCCGGAATTGATATCAAATGCCGGAACACCATAAGCCTGGGTAAAAATCGCGTCAGTACCGTACATAAAATCGAAACGGCCGCCAAAATCCCACTTATCGCCTTCCGTCGCTACAGCGCGTTGCACAAACAGATTTAACTGATCCATCTGAAATTCACTGGAGCGATCGCCAAAAGTAACCGGGCCATTAAAGCCATTGGAAGGATCATTTGCATTATAGGTAATACCTGCATTAGTCCAGCCGCCAATGACAATGCCGTTATTTTTTAAAAATTTGGTTTCATTAACATCGTATTTTGTCAGAGCAGCGATCGCGCCTTTTGCTTCTTCCGGTGAATATTGTTCAGCTTTTGAATTAAGATCTGCTTCAGTCGTATCTTGGGCTGTTTCTACAGCATAAGCGTTAGTCGCCCCCATAGTCATTGATAAAAGACCACTCGCGGCCACGATAATCATCGGGTTTTTGCGTTTGGGTATACTTTTCATGTTAAGTCCTCTTGATTAAAGTTTGGATAAAGGTGCCTTGTTGTTAAATGACAACCGTATTAGTTCGGCATACAACACAATAGTTAGCAGTTACTGTGCCATATAATTATTTTAATTTAAAACAATAGCTTAGTTGTGTTTATTCATTATTTTATTTGACATTGCATTATTGTGGTGCGTAGAAGATGTTGTTTTGGCTTAAAAGTGTGCAATTTAATTCACTTTATTACTTTTTGTCAAAATGACAAGTCAGATAATTAAGGTTTTGGCCTAGATATAATTAGTCATAGTTAGGCTGGGCATTAATCAATAAGGCATCCTCCCTGTTTTGGAATAATCGCACCAAAAGAGAACAATACCGGTGACTGATTTTTATTAGTGGCTAATTCATCAAAAAAAATGGTATCTTTACACCGTTTAGCATAAAACACTGATCACATAATAACTAACACCGAGGAGACCTTTTAATGTCTGCAAAAAAAGTACTTAAAATGATTGAAGAAAACGACGTAAAATTCGTCGATTTTCGTTTTTGTGATACCCGTGGCAAAGAACAGCACGTCACCTTTCCTGCTCATTCTATCGATGAAGATACCTTTGAAGAAGGTAACATGTTTGATGGTTCTTCAGTTGCAGGCTGGAAACACATCAATGAATCAGACATGATTTTAATGCCTGATCCATCAACAGCTGTTATGGACCCCTTCTTTGATGACAACACTTTAATCTTGCGTTGCGACATCATTGAGCCAAAAAACATGCAAGGCTACGAACGTGATCCACGTTCATTAGCCAAACGCGCAGAAGGTTATTTGCAATCAACCGGCATTGCAGATACCGCATTTTTCGGCCCTGAAAATGAATTCTTTATCTTTGATGATGTCCGTTGGGGCACTGATATGAGTGGTTCATTCTACAAAGTTGACTCAGAAGAAGCGGGCTGGAACTCGGAAAAAGTTTATCCTGATGGTAACACAGGTCATCGTCCAGGCGTTAAAGGCGGTTATTTTCCTGTGCCTCCGGTTGATTCATTGCAGGATATGCGTTCTGCGATGTGTTTAACTTTGGAAGAAATGGGTCAAGTTACTGAAGTTCATCATCACGAAGTTGCCACCGCCGGCCAATGTGAAATCGGTGTAAGATTTAACACACTGGTTAAAAAAGCGGATGAAGTATTGGAACTGAAATACGTTGTTGCCAATATTGCTCACGCTTACGGTAAAACAGCGACCTTTATGCCTAAGCCTTTAGTCGGCGACAACGGCAGCGGTATGCATGTTCACCAATCACTCGCTAAAAACGGCGTTAACCTGTTCACCGGTGATTTATACGGTGGCTTGTCAGAAACGGCGTTGTATTATATTGGTGGTATTATCAAGCACGCGAAAGCACTTAATGCTTTTACCAATGCGTCAACCAACAGCTACAAACGTCTGGTTCCGGGCTTTGAAGCCCCTGTTATGCTGGCTTACTCAGCACGTAACCGTTCAGCTTCCATTCGTATTCCTTTTGTTAACAATCCAAAAGGCCGTCGTATTGAAGTTCGTTTTCCTGACTCAACAGCAAACCCTTACTTGGCATTCTCTGCCATGTTGATGGCCGGTCTGGATGGTATTCAAAACAAAATTCATCCTGGCGATGCCATGGATAAAGACTTGTATGACTTACCTGCTGAAGAAGCCAACAACATCCCACAAGTTTGCCATTCATTTGACCAAGCTTTAGAAGCTCTGGACAATGACCGTGAATTTTTAAAGGCTGGCGGTGTATTTACTGACGACGTAATTGATGGCTATATCAAGTTGAAAATGGAAGAAGTAACTCGTATCCGTATGAGTACACATCCAGTTGAATATGATATGTACTACAGTCTATAAAATCTATGCCGGTTTAATACCGGTTTAGAAAGGCATAAAACCCCGCAAGCCATTCGGCTTCGCGGGGTTTTTTTATGTCTGAATGTTCCTACACGAAACTAACGAGAAGTTCGGTTATTTTGCCCCCTTTATTGTCCCATGAGCCGAAAGGGGAAAAAATATATCAAAAAATAGGGGAGGGTCAGACTTGACACTGGAAATATTCGACATTGAAAAACCATGTTGCGCCTATAATACGGCGGTTAAACACTTGCCTTTGATCAAACCATGAAAAAAATTCTGCTTTCACTTTTAGCTATCTTCCTGATCCTTGAGGAATGGCTTTGGGATTTGCTAACGGCATTTGGGCGCACATTATTCCAATGGCTGAATCTGGAACTATTTGAACAATGGCTCAAGAATACAAATCCGATCATGGCGCTGGTAGCGTTTAGTATTCCGATAATGATTGTTGCCCCAATCAATATCTTGGCCTTTGTATTGATTGCGAAGGGATTGATTTTGCAAGGCATCTTGATGGAATTGTTGGCAAAATTACTGGGTACTTTACTGGTAGCCCGAGTGTTTGCACTGACCAAGCCACAGCTATTAACCTTTGCTTTCTTGAATGTTATTTACACCACGGTTACTCGTTGGTTACATTGGGCGCATGATAAAGTCACAGAAACTAACGTGTATCGCTGGATGAAGCAATTGAAAGTCTGAGGATAATACTTGTATTTTTTCAGTTTATGCAAAGGACATGTCATTTTGAGAACAAAATCAATTAAACCCTTAGGCTACCGCGTTAGCTGGCTAGCCTCTTTGTTTGCTTCTAATCCCGGTTATAAGTCATTGTCTTTAGCTGACGACGGAATTCTTCTGACAGGTGATGAAGCTGCTCAAGCCAAGATTCCTTATCTGACAATTAGTCCGGATATAACGGTAAAGCAGGGCTATTTCTGGGATGTCTTGGTTATTCCTCTGGAAAGTGGAGGCCGTTTACGGTTTAGCGGTGTGGCCAAAAAGCAATCGAAGCCGTTGCAAATAGCGCTGACTCAACACTGCCACACGGCTATTAAAACCTTTTATCAACGCATAGTGCCTGATTTGCAGCAAGCCTATCAGCAAGCCGGTATTTTATTCTCGGGACAGCGTTATATTCGTGATACTGTTGCACGGCAATGGTTTACAAATTATCAGTATTTATCAAACGGGATAAATCGCCAGGATATTCATCTTTTTTTACCGCCTGAAACACGGCAATGTCTGAAAATGCTCCAGCCGCTGTTAACGCAAGGGCATGGCTACATCGATAAACGCAATAAAGCCTATGTACGGCAACAATTGGCAACCTTTCAGTTGTTTTTTGATCAGGTAGAAAGTAATCCACTAACGGCCAATCAGCGTAAAGCGTGCATTATTGATGAGCAACATAATTTAGTGTTGGCCGGTGCCGGTACCGGCAAGACCAGTACCATGATCGGTCGAGCCGGTTATTTAATAAAAGCGGAACTTGCCCCACCGGAAAAAATCCTGATGCTGGCATTTGCACGTAAGGCGGCAGAGGAGATGGATGGGCGTATCCAGACCCAATTGGGAATTAATAAGCTGACGGCAAAAACATTTCATAGTCTTGGAAAACACATCATCACTCAGGTGGAAGGTGTGGTGCCAGCCATCAATAAAATGGCGGAAGACGAACGTTTACGGGCTCATTTTGTTGATGATCAAGTCCAGCGTTTATTGGAGGATGAGCTTTATAAATCACGTTTGATCACCTATTTTTTACGCTTCAGTTATCCTTATAAAAGTGCTTTCAAATTTAAAAGCCTGGGCGAATACAACAACTACCTTTTGGAAAACGACCTGCGCACGTTACAAGGCGAGTTGGTAAAAAGCTATGAAGAATGCGAGATTGCCAATTTCTTGTTTCGTCAGGGCATTGTTTATGAATATGAAGCCCATTATCAGGTAAATACTGCGGGGCCGGATTATCGTGCTTACCAGCCGGATTTTTATTTGCCGGAGTACGGTATTTATATTGAACATTTTGCCGTCAATGAAAAAAATCAAACGCCAGCGTTTATCGACCAGAAAAGCTATCTGGCCGGTATGGACTGGAAGCGGGCATTGCATCTAACCCACCAAACACAATTGATCGAGACCTATAGCTATCTAAAGCACCAAGGTATTTTGACGAAATCCCTGGAGGATAAGTTGCTTCAAGCGGGCGTAAATTTTAAGCCTTTAGCCAACAATGAACTGCTGAAAAAATTAAATCAATTGGGACGGGTTTCTGAATTTAGCCTGTTGTTGGCTCAAGTACTGGCATTGTTTAAAGCGGCCTGCCTGAATTTAAAAAGCCTGGTATCACTCGCCAAACAACATGAAGACCATGAGCGTATGCAGGCCGCCGCGTTTTTGTTTGAGCCGGTTTATGAAGTATATCAACAGTATTTGCGCGATACCAACACCATTGATTTTGAAGATATGATCGGCAGGGCGATTGAGTATGTGGAAAACGGGCGTTACCGATCACCGTACCATTATTTATTGGTCGATGAATTTCAGGATATTTCTGCCAGTCGAGCCAGGCTGGTCAAGGCATTATTAGCGCAAAATCCAGAGTGCAGCCTGTTTTGCGTGGGCGATGACTGGCAGTCTATTTATCGCTTTACCGGCAGCGATGTCAATATCACCAAAGACTTTGAGGCATATTTTGGTTGCACTGCGACCAGCATACTGGATAAAACGTTTCGTTTTAATAACAAAATCGGCGCTGTCGCATCGCGCTTTGTCATGCAAAATTCAACGCAAATCGCCAAGAAGATCCAAAGTCATAGCCTCGTCGAACACGCTGCGGTCTCGTTAATTAGAACGCCACAGGATCAGGTCGGCTTGAATGCCGCGTTATCAGCCATTAATGTTAAAACTGATGTCAGTGCCAGCGTGCTTATTTTGGCCAGATTTAATTTTAGAAAACCGGATTTATCCATCTTGACTCGGCAATACCCGAAATTAAAACTGCAATTTATGAGTGTGCATGCGTCCAAAGGCAAAGAAGCCGATTATGTAATCATATTGGGACTTGAGAAAGGCAAACAGGGTTTTCCCGCGGAAAAAACAACGCATCCGTTAGTGAATCTCTTGCTGCCTAAAGCGGAAGCTTTTGCTCATGCCGAAGAACGGCGCTTGTTTTATGTGGCCTTGACCCGAGCCAAACAGCATGTATATCTGGTCAGTGATGCCAATAAAGCCTCGGATTTTGTCAGAGAGTTGATCGATAAAAAGTATGAAGTTCTCAGTGACGAATTTACCGGTGATAAATTTCAGGAGAAACTGGCCGATGTTGTCTGTAGTCAGTGTAAAACCGGCTACATGATACCCAAGGATAGCCAATACGGCAGTTTTTTAGGATGTAGCCAATACCCGCTGTGCAACCATACCCAGGCAGCCTGTCAATGGTGTGGCAATGGTTTGAAGGAGAAAGGCCGATTTCGGGTTTGTGAAAATAAACGTTGCGATTATGTTGAGCCGGTTTGTCCCAAATGTAGTGGAAAAATGATCCTAAGAAATGGGCCTTCCGGACAGTTTTGGGGCTGTTCACATTACCGTAAAGATGCGGAGTTTTCTTGCTCGCATACCGAGAAATTTATTGATTTAAAAGTCGCTAATAGTAAGAACCTGGCTGCAGACAGGGTCATCTCTTGATTTTGACAGCACTTGACGACTATTTATTAATGGCTGGACATAACAAGCTTTCAACCACGCAATTCGCTAAAAAAAACGGGGTATTGTGCAAAGTTTTTAACCGGTTTGCCATAAAGCAGCGGATTTTTTCTTTTTGGTGAATTATTTTTAATAGCCTTGTTATACTTTAAATCGCCACACGCATTAAAATCAGTCCACTTGATTTATTAAACGTTCGCAGCCGTGGTTGTGAACAATGACTCACTAAATAATTTTATAAAATGACTCAGAAAAAACGCTTGATTATCGCTATGACGGGCGCAACCGGTGCCGTTTATGGCGTAAGGATGTTGCAAATTTTACAGGCACAGGAAGAATGGGAAACTCATCTTGTTATTTCTAATGCGGGTGTGGTTAATTTAAAACACGAAATGGATATGAAGCGGGCCGAACTGTTTAAGTTGGCCGATGTGACCCATGGTATTGATGATATTGCCGCCAGTATTTCCAGCGGCGGTTTTAAAACTGAAGGAATGATTATTGCACCGTGTTCAATGAAAACACTGGCAGCGGTGGCTCATGGCTTTGGTGACAATTTGATTTCACGTTCCGCTGATGTCGTTTTAAAAGAGCGTAGGCGCTTGGTGGTAATGCCGCGTGAAACGCCGTTAAATTTGGTGCATATCAGAAATATGGGCATTGTGACGGAAATGGGCGGCATTATGTTTCCACCGATGCCGGCTTTTTACAGCAAAACCGATTCATTAACGGCGATGGTGAACGAAACGGTCGGTCGGGTACTGGATATGTTCGGTGTTAATGTCGAGGGCTTGTATACGCCGTGGGAAGGCTTGTAGCGGGTTGTTAAAGCATTTGACCATGAAGAGCATAACCGTAGGGACAGATCTATGTGTCTGCCCTAAATTTAACAAATCGATTGAATTGGGCGAACACACAGGCTCGCCCTTACAAGTCTTCGTGGTGAATTAATCAAGCGCCTAAGACAAAAGCTTTGAGTTTTTACTGTTACGAAACAGTAATGGTTTTTCATTGGCGGATAAAGCGCTTTTTGCAGCCGAATCTATGGCTTGCTGAATAACGCCATGATCCGGTGATTTACTGCATACCGGATCGGCGTTATACATATCGCCAGTCAATAAGTAGG
>JBAXUR010000087.1:0-14313 GCA_037129595.1 Methylococcaceae bacterium
TTTGGCGTTTTATAATGGCAAACGATTGCATTCAACATTAGGCTACCAATCCCCGATGGAATTTGAACGGGAATTTTACAAGAAGACTGCTTAAGAAAGTGTCCGGTTTTACTTGACCATTACAGTATCTACCATAGCTACTCACAAGGAGAACGGCCACACTGAACACATACAAAAAACGACGATTAAATAATAAGTAAAATTAGATGAAAATGTCTGATATTCCTGTATGTTTTCTTACAAAATAAGCCATAATTTCAGGTATTCATCGAATAATACAGCAACAGCTGAGGTGCAAGTCAATACGCCGACAGTTTATGTTTTGTTACGGCTCAAAATCCTATGAAACAAACCTGTCGTTTGTTTAAACTTACCCAATGTTTTAAGGTTTTTTGGCTTACAGCAATGCCTTAATCTCGGGTATGCACGATCCGCAGTTGGTGCCTGCTTTAAGACAAACACCTACTTCCTGATGGGTTTTAAATCCTTTTTCCTTGATGGCGGTCCGTATGGTTTTTTCACCGATGTTAAAGCAGGCGCAGATGATGGTGCCGACATCCGGCGTACCCAACGGCGGTCTGCCGGTCAATAACGCCATTCGTTCCGGCGTCTCTAATTGTGTTTTTGCAAACAGGCCGGTTAACCAGTTGCGCTCGGGAAGGTCGTTATCGGCAGCGATAAAAATGATGGTTTCCAGTTGATGGTTGATAATTTGCGCCGCCCGGTAGTTGCCTTTACCGGCGTCTTGGTATTCTTGCCACTGAGGATTTTTGGTAGTTTTGCAGCCCAGGTTTTTTTGGACACAGTTGTGCCAGTCTTCAGGCAGGGTTTTTCCTGCCAGTTCATAACGGTAAAACTGCTCACCTTTTATTTTGACTCGATAGTCAGTTTCGGTAATGGTCAGTTCTCGCCGCGACAAGATAAAGCCCTGCCAAACCGGTTGATAAGTTTTGATGCTGACGGGGGTGTGTTTGCTTTCCGGTTGTTTGGAGACGGGGTCTACAACCGGATTGACTAAGGCACCCATGCTGCCTTGGCTGGCGTATTGTTCAGTCCAGTGCATGGGTACAAACAGGTTGCCTTGTTGTTGGTTGTCGGTAATCTGTACACGCGCAATCATTGATCCGCACCGGCTTTCGATGACGGCCAAGGTGTTGGGCAGCAGTTTGTAGTGCAGGGCATCGAGCGGATGCACGTCGACAAAAGGTTCGGGTTTGTGTTGATTTAATTTGGCGGCAATGGCGGTACGGGTCATGGTATGCCATTGGTCACGCAAGCGACCGGTATTTAGGATCAGCGGGTAATTTTTATCCGGCAGATTGACGGGGGAGCGTGGTTCTATGGCAATAAATTGTGCCTTGCCGGATCGGGTAAAAAATTGTCCGTCCTCAAAAAAACGTGCTCTGCCTTGCGGATAGGCTTGATTAACCGGCCATTGAATGGGTTGTAGTCGGTCATAATCGTGCTGACTGATGTTAGCGAATGCGGAGATGTCAAAATCACGCAGACTTTGTTGGGGGTTATTTTCAAAACCTGAAAGTGCGGCGTGTTCACGAAAAATTTCACTGGTATTTTGGTAAGAAAAAGCCTGCTTAAAACCCATGCGCTGCGCAACTTGAGTGATAATCCACCAGTCCGGTTTGGCATTGCCTGAAGGGCTGAACAATGCTCGCTGGCGAGAAATGCGCCGTTCAGAATTGGTGACGGTGCCGTCTTTTTCACTCCAGCCTTGCGCGGGTAATAAAACATGCGCCAATGCCGTAGTATCGGTGTTGGCAATGCAATCTGAAACGACGACAAAATCACAGTGCAGCAACGCGTGTTTTACTTTGTTGGCGTTAGGCATACTGACCACCGGATTGGTGCCCATAATCCAAACGGCTTTTACTTTGCCATCGTGAATGGCATCAAATAAGTCGACAGCAGCCAGACCTGGTTTTTGGGCAATGATGTCTGTTCCCCAAAATCGTGCTACCCGATCTATATCATCGCTATTTGAAAAATCGATATGCGCGGCCAGTTGATGGGCTAAACCACCCACTTCACGCCCTCCCATGGCATTGGGTTGGCCGGTCAAAGAAAATGGCCCCATACCGGGTTTGCCAATCCGTCCGGTAGCAAGATGGCAATTGATAATGGCATTGACTTTATCCGTACCCGATGATGATTGATTGATGCCTTGACTGTACAGGCTCATGACTTTTTCGTGACTGGCAAACCACTGATAAAAACAGTGCAAGTCTTCCACCGTTACAAGACATTGCGCGGCAACTTGCTCGATAGAATGGCTGCCTGCGGCCTTAAGGGCTTCGGAAAAACCTTCGGTATGGGCGTCGATATAGGTTTTATTAAGAACGTTTTGCCGGCTTAAAAAATGGAGCAGTCCGTTAAATAAAATGGCATCGCTACCGCTGGCAACGGCTAAATGGAGGTCTGCGATGTCGCAAGTTGACGTACGACGAGGATCAATAACCACGATTTTTAAGGCGGGATTGGCTTCTTTTGCGGCCCGGATGCGTTGAAAACTGACGGGATGACACCAAGCCGCATTGGAACCGATCAGTACAATCATTTCGGCCTGTTCAAAATCATCATAACAACCCGGCACGGTATCAGAACCAAAAGCCCTTTTATGTCCCGCTACAGAAGATGACATACATAAACGACTGTTGGTATCCATATTGCCGCTACCGATAAAACCTTTCATCAGCTTGTTGGCTACATAATAGTCTTCGGTTAGCAATTGCCCGGAACCGTAAATAGCCACGGCATCAGGGCCATACGTTTCAATGGTTTTAATAAACGTATTGGCAACCAAATCCAGCGCTTCAGTCCAGTTGGTATCACGACCATAGATTTTGGGTTGCAGTAGCCGACCTTTCAGTTCTACCGTTTCTCCGAGCGCCGAGCCTTTTGAACAAAGACGACCAAAATTGGCAGGATGTGACGAGTCGCCACTGATAGTAACCTGAAGATCTTGTTTGCCGACTAATGCGCTAATGCCGCAGCCTACGCCGCAGTAAGGGCAGGTGGTTTTTATGGTGTTATTCATTAAAAATCTCGTGGGGTGGGCAAACAGCACATAAGCATCAACTTATAAATAGGGTAATTACAGTGTTTACCGTGTTGCTTTTCATCGTGTTCTTCGTGTCTTCGTGGTGCAATGTTGTAAGTAATCCTGTGCCGCAATGTTTTAAGTCATCCTGTGCCGCAATGTTTTAAGTTATCCTGCCAAAAATCAGTCTGTCCCTTATGTCAGCAACAGGCGCTTCTTTCTCCAGCAATTCCTGATACCAACTACCATCAATCGTGTCGCCATAAAGTACAGCGCCTATCAGTTTATTGGCTTTTATGACCAGTTTTTTGTAGATGCCCAAAGCGGCATCGGTAAAATGAATGCTTTCGCAGCTTTCATCGCCCATAAAATCGCCGACAGAAAATAAATTAATCCCGGTTACTTTGAGTTTGGTGGCCGTAGGCAAGGTGATATATTCGGCGACACCATGAGCGCTTAAATGATTGGCGCATACTTTGGCTTGTTCAAACAACGGTGCGACCAGTCCAAAGGTATCGCCGCGATGTTGGATACATTCACCGACCTCATAAATGCGGGGATCGTAACTTTGCATCGTATCATTGACTACAAGCCCTCTTTCACAATATAACCCCGATTCTTGAGCCAGTGTTATATGGGGACGTACACCGATTGCCATAATAAACAAGTCACAGGCCAGTTCGCTGTCGTCTTCAAAAAGAACGGCTGTGATGTGGCCGTTTTCATCACCGATTAACTGTCGGGTTTTGGTGGCCATCTTAAATTTTAAACGGCGTTGCTCCAGTTCTTTCTGGAGCATTTTACCGGCTTGTTGATCCATTTGCCGATTAAGCAAAACTTCATTGTTATGAATCACGGTAACGTCCATACCTCTTAAAGCCAGTCCGTTAGCCGCTTCCAGACCCAATAAACCACCGCCCAGCACTACGGCTTTGTTATGGCTTTTACTGTAAGTCAGCATTTTGTTGACGTCGACAATATCACGAAAACTGATAACGCCTTCCAAGTCATTGCCTGGAATGGCGGCGATCACCGCTTTAGATCCCGTCGCAATCAACAGTCGGTCATAACCCACAGATGTGCCGTCCTGCGCATAAACTTTACGGTTTTTCCGGTCTATGCGCACCACCGTTTTATCAACACCCGCATGGAGTGTTATGCCGTTGTTGCTATACCACTGGCGGTTATTGATAAAAATATCGTCAAGGGTTTTCTCGCCGCACAATACCGATGACAGCATAATGCGGTTGTAGTTGCCGTAAGGTTCTGCGCCAAAGACGGTAATGTTGTATTTATCGGGCGTGGCCGTTAGCAGTTCTTCTACTGTACGCATACCGGCCATACCGTTACCGATAACGACCAGGCTAAGCATGGGTCATACGCACTTGAACGCTGCCGTTTTCTATACGAACAGGGTAGGCGGGTATGGTTACCGTTTCATCTTCAAGACAGACCCCCGTTTCCAGATTGAAATGCTGTTTGTATAACGGTGACGAAACTACCGGTTGGCCTTTAATGTCGCCGATTAAACCTCTTGATAATACATTGGCACCGCCAAAAGGATCGTAATTATTAAGGGCATAAACGGCGTCCTCTTTGGGCATATAAAAGAGGGCGACCTGTTGGCCTTCAATCAGGGCGCAAATCCCGGAGTCCGGTTGTAAATCATCAATCAAGCACACAGCTTGCCAACGGGACATCACGCCACCTCCATGATTTTAAAGTGTTTCCGCTCATTTTTATCAGCGGGTCGAATTTGTCCACGTTCTTCGACAAATACCACTTGGTCATCCGGTTGGTCACTGTTAATAAAGTGCCGGAAGCGTTTTAATTTGGATTCATCTTCAATCGTGGTGAGCCATTCACATTGATAAGTATCAATGACCAGCTGCATTTGTTGTTCCAGTTGCTCACACAATTCCAGTTTGTCGTTAATGACGACGGATTTTAAATAATCCAGCCCGCCTTCCATATTTTCCATCCACACCGAGGTGCGTTGCAGCCGATCGGCAGTGCGCACGTAAAAACTTAAAAAACGGTCGATGTATTTAATCAGGGTTTCTTTATCCAGACTGGTGGCGAATAAATCGCCATGGCGTGGTTTCATGCCGCCATTGCCACAGACATATAAATTCCAGCCGCTTTCTGTCGCTATAATACCGACATCTTTACTCTGTGCTTCTGCGCATTCGCGGGTACAACCGGACACGGCAAATTTGATTTTATGCGGTGACCGTAAACCTTTATAACGATTCTCCAGTTCTATGGCCAGACCGACACTGTCATCGAGACCATAGCGACACCAATTACTCCCGACACAGGATTTAACGGTGCGTAACGATTTGCCATAGGCATGGCCCGATTCAAAACCTGCGTCGATAAGTTCTTTCCAGATAGGCGGTAATTGATCGACCCGCGCACCAAAAAGATCGACGCGTTGACCTCCGGTTATTTTGGTGTAAAGATTGTATTTTTTGCCCACCATGCCCAAAGCAATCAGCATATCCGGACTGATTTCACCGCCGGCAATACGTGGCACCACTGAATAAGTGCCATCTTTTTGCATATTGGCCAAAAAGTTATCGTTGGTGTCCTGAAGCCCCAAGTGCTCTGTTTTTAGCACAAAGTCATTCCAGTAAGAGGCCAAAATAGAACCGATGGCAGGTTTACAAATTTCACAACCCCGACCTTTGCCATGTTTTTCCAGTAACTCGGCAAACGTTTTTATTTCTTCTACCCTGATCAGGTTGGACAAATCCTGACGGGTATAGGCAAAATGTTCGCAAATATCAGTATTGACTTCAAAACCCTGTTTTGCCAGTTCCGAGTTCATGACTGATTTTAATAAGGCCGAACAGCCGCCGCAGCCGGTTGAAGCTTTGGTTGCCGTTTTTAAAGCGTCGATAGTGGTGCAGCCAGCTTCAATCGCCAGGCAAACTGCGCCTTTAGTGACATCGAAACACGAACAGATTTGAGCGGACATCGGCAGCGCATCCGGACCTAAGCCGACTGGTTCATCAGAGCGACTGGGCAAAATCAGTGCGTCAGGATTTTCCGGCAACTCAATGCCATTCAAGCAATATTGCAACAAGGTGCCGTAACCGGAAGCATCACCCACCAATACCGCCCCCAGTAACTGCTTTTTATCTGGGCTAACCACCAGTCGTTTATAAACTTCACTGTCACCGTTTTGATAGGTATAAATCAATGCGCCCGGTGTTTTGGCATGGGCATCACCGATACTGGCCACATCAACACCCATCAGTTTTAGTTTGGTGCTCATATCAGCGCCGGTAAAACTGGCGGTATGGCCTGCCAGCTCAGCAACCACCGTTCGTGCCATTGCATAACCGGGAGCCACCAATCCATAGATCATGCCATTCCAGATGGCGCATTCACCAATGGCATAAATATCAGGGTCTGAGGTAAGGCATTGATTATTAATAACGATGCCGCCACGCTGACCAACTTCCAGTGCGCAATCACGGGCAATATCATCACGCGGACGAATACCGGCCGAGAACAGCACAATGTCGGTTTCCAGTTCTTCGCCATCGGCAAAGCACATTTTATTCACACACTGGTCACCGTCAGTAATAAGACTGGTATTTTTGCCGGTATGTACCGTTACCCCCAAATTTTCGATCTTGCGCCTTAGCATGGCGCCTCCGGCCTCATCGAGTTGAACTGCCATCAAGCGCGGTGCAAATTCTACAACGTGGGTTTTTAAACCTAAATCTTGTAATGCCTTGGCGGCTTCCAGACCTAACAAGCCACCGCCGACCACCACACCTACTTTACCGTTTTTAGCGGCCGCCGCCATCGCTTCAAGATCTTCAATGGTGCGATAAACCAAACACTGCGCTCGATCATGCCCCGGCACCGGCGGTACAAAAGGGAATGATCCCGTCGCTAGCACCAGTTTGTCATAACGGATAGTGATACCTTTTTCTGAAACAACGGTTTTAGACTCGCGACAAATTTTAGCGGCTTTATCTCCTAAATGAAGTGTGATGCCATGTTGCTCAAAAAAGCCGGGTTCAACCAGTGACAAATCTTCGGCAGTTTTTCCGGAAAAAAAGGCGGAGAGATGCACCCGGTCATAAGCCGGTCTGGGTTCTTCACAAAAAGTAACAATTTCATAATCTTCGTTAGCGGGACTGGCGACCAAGTTGGCCAAAAAATGCTGCCCAACCATACCGTTGCCAATGACGACCAGTGTTTTTTTAATATTCATAACCCACCTCAATAATTTTGATGCTCAAGCGTTTGGAACCGGCTGGGCATTTAGAAATTTATATTGCCCTGCACCCAGATTTTTTGGGTATCGGTACTGTATTGATCGGCATTGTAATAGGCGTATCTCGCTAACAGCGTATAGTGTTTGCCAAATTTCTTGGACGCTAAAAAGTCCCATTCATTACCGTAATGCGTGTTGCCGGTGTCATCATAAAAGGCATGATAAACTCCGCTTAAGGTGACTTCCCCGCGATCTAGGCTGGTAGTGACAGTGCCGAACACATCCCGAATACCATTGTCAGGGGTGGTCAGAAATTGATCTGCCCAGCCCTGAAAGGCAAAGTTTGTACCCAACGGAGTTTGAAAAGCCTTATTTTTGCCCACGCCGTCAAGTTGTTCCATCGCACCTTGAAAAGTGAACATATAAGCGGTAAAGCCGCCCATCAGATTGTAGCGGTTGACCGTATAGTTATTTGGATTGCTCTGATAATTAGATTGGATGCTCCATTCTGCCGTGTACTGTAGGCCGTAGTTGTCACTCAATTTAAACGAGTCCCCCTGTTTTTGATAATTGGTCAGGCGCAGCCCGTAAGTCTGGTTTGATTTGTAATAGACGGCGTTTGCGCCGGGGTCTGTATAATCAAGCCAATAGCCATAGCCGACCATGTTTCCATAATCACCGAGTTTATAATTGACATTCAGTATCGGTGCATTCACGCTTTCGGTCGTAGTCGTCGTCGTTTTTACTCGGCCGATATAGCCGGCATTAACGGTCAAACCGAACAGCTGTTGATTGTTGTGGGTAATCAGCACTGAGTCAAAAGTTTGTTGCAGTTGCCGCCAGCCTACGTTACCGATAAAACGTTGGTCATCAAACTGGATGACTTGCCGCCCGCCCTTAATGACGGTATCCGCGATACCTGCATAACTGATCCATAGCTGATCGAGTTCACTTTCGTAAGGATCGGCAATCGTTGAATAGCCGGTTTTACCGTTACGCGTACTGTTGTAATCCGAGTCCATGGCATAAACGCCCTGGTATTCGGCATAACCTTGCAGACCATGAAATACCGGAGAAAGCAGGCCTAGTCGCAGGCGTGTTGTAACGGCGTTGGCGGTACGTGGCTGATTTGCGGCAGGTGCACCATTGAGTGGTGTCTTTCTGACGTTATCCTGATTGACGTCTTCAAAGCGCGTGTTGAGATCAATCTTTACCGCGCCATTTTTACCGTAATGATAAAAGTTAAGGGCATCTTCAATGTCTTGAGTAACGCTCGCCATTGCTGAATGAGTTGCTACGGATAATGTTAATAGTGCCGCCGATAACGGAATGTTGCTTTTAATTTTGGACATAATGCTTTCCTGGATAATAAGGTTTGGTTTCAGGGGGAGTGCTGAAACCTGGAAATAGTTTTTCTTAATGGCGATTTTATAATTAGCCTGTCGCTAATGTGTGTGGTCACATTCGGCCAAAAAAGTCAGTAAACTTTCCCGGTATTTATAATAATCAGGATGGGCAAGTAGCGCTTTGCGTGTGCGCGGTCTTGGCAAATCAATGGTTTCTATTTTGCCGATTTTTGCATGGGGGCCGTTGGTCATCATCACCACACGGTCGGCCAATAAAATGGCTTCATCCACATCATGGGTCACGACGATCGCGGTTACATGCGTTCGTTCCCAGACTTCCATTAATACTTCCTGCAATTCCCAGCGCGTTAATGAATCCAGCATACCGAAAGGTTCATCCAGTAACAGTAGCTTGGGAGACAGGGCAAAGGCGCGGGCAATACCGACACGTTGACGCATACCATTAGACATGTCGCCGGCTTTTTTATGCAAGGCATCGCCCAAGCCGACACGGTTAAGATAATATTCAACAATATCGTTACGTTCCGCTTTTGTGGCATGTGGATAAACTTTATCAACGCCCAAGGTGACATTTTCAAAAGCGGTTAGCCAAGGAAACAGACTGGGAGCCTGAAATACCACGCCACGATCCGGGCCTGCGCCATCAATTTCACGGTTGTCGAGTACAATACCGCCTTCGGAAATACTGTTTAAGCCGGCGGTCATGGATAAAACCGTGGACTTGCCGCAACCGGAATGGCCGATAATCGACACAAACTCGCCATTTTTCATTTTCAGGTCAAAGCCGTCAACGACTTTAACGGTGCTGTTGCCATCGGGTGTCGGGTAAATTTTTGATAACTGTGAAAACTCCAGATAACGGGGTTTGCCCAGATCATCTTTACCCGGTTTTAATAGGGCGCTGTCTATTTTCCAATCGTTACTGGTATTAGGCAGAACCTTGGGCAAAGTGATGATATCCGTGACGGAGCTTCCGGTTTTTTCCATGCCGATGGCCATCAGATATTGGGTGATTTCAGCACGCAATTTTTTAAAGTCTTCGTTATGGTTTAAGGCGGTTCTATCGCGTGGACGTGCGATATTGACAGGAAAGTCAGGGCCAAAAGTTGCATTGGGGCCTGGGTTTAAGGCAATAACACGGTCAGCCATATAGATGGCTTCATCGACATCATTGGTAATCATGATGACGGTTTTCTTTTCCTGTTCCCAGATTTGCAAAATTTCATCCTGCAAATTGCCGCGCGTTAACGCATCCAGGGCGCTAAGCGGTTCATCCAGTAACAAAATATCCGGATTGGCTGCCAGAGCGCGAGCCACATTAACCCGTTGGCGCATACCGCCTGATAATTCAGCCGGTTTTTTAGTCATGGCTGCGCCCAGATTAACCATACGCACATATTTTTCTGTGTGCGCCTTGCGTTGTGCGGCAGGCCAGTGTTTAAAAATTTCATCAACGGCCAAGGCTACGTTTTCATAAACCGTTAACCACGGCATTAGCGAATAGTTTTGAAACACCACGCCACGGTCAGGGCCGGGTGCCGTAATCGGCTTGCCCTGTTTTAACACCTCACCGCTATCGGCCTTGATTAAACCGGCAATGGCTGAAATGAGTGTGGTTTTACCGCTGCCGGAAAAACCGACAATGGCGATAAACTCCCCTTTTTTAACCGTTAAATTGATATTTTTAAGGATTGATGTTTCACCATAAGCGATACAAACATCCTTTAATTCCACCAATGGCAGATAAGGGTCATTTGACGGCTTTTCATTGGCCTCGTTAATCGCAACGACTTTAAGTTTTGTGGCTGGCATCACAGGCTCCTGATTAGATATCATTACCGAAAGAGAATACTTTTTGAAACGACTGCATGACTCGATCCAGAATAAAACCGATGATGCCGATGGTGAAAACCGCCACCATGATTCGTCCCAAGGAATTTGAGCTGCCGTTTTGAAATTCATCCCAGACGAACTTTCCAAGCCCCGGATTTTGCGCCAGCATTTCTGCGGCAATTAATACCATCCAGCCCACGCCGAGTGATAAGCGCATGCCGGTAAAAATATAAGGTAAGGTCGATGGTAAAATGATTTTTTTGATTTGGGTAAACCAGTTAAGACGTAACACTTTGCCTACGTTAACCAAATCTTTATCAATAGACGATACGCCGACAGCGGTATTAATTAAGGTGGGCCAAAGCGAACACAGCGTTACCGTTATGGCTGAGGTTAGAAAAGATTTTTCAAACCATGAATCTTCGGTGCTCACATAAACCGCACTGACCACCAACGTGACAATAGGCAGCCAGGCCAACGGCGAGACCGGTTTAAAAATTTGAATCAGCGGATTGATGGCCGTGTTAACCACCGGACTCATGCCGCATAAAAGACCCAGTGGCACGGCGATTAGCGTGGCAATGACAAAGCCTGCAAAAACCGTGTAAAGACTGGTGAAAATCTTATCCAGATAAGTGGCTTGGCCGTTATAGGGACGGGACTTAATAACCGCCTCCGGATTTTCTGCCAGTGCCTGGTCATTGCGTTCTTGCTGGTGCTGATAAAACTTAACTTCTTTGTCTTTTTCGGCAAAATGCTCATCCAACAAGCCGCCTGCCTCATGCCAAACCGCAACAGGGCCAGGAATAGCGCCCAGACTCGTGTTGACTTTGGAGGCAGAAAAGCTCCAAAGCCCCAGAAACAACGTAAAAGCGATAATGGGCACACCCATAATCAAAAATAATTGGCGAATTTGTTGGGCAGCATTTTCACCCGCCGCTATTTTGACGAAAGGTACAAACCAGGTTAAACCGGTTATGTTAAAAAATTTAATCAATTGGTTATTCATTTTTTACCTCAATGTGCGCTTTGGCAATAAATCATCTGTTAATGTCCGCAAGGATCGCCTCGTAGGGGCAATCCCTTGCGGTTGCCCAACAAGTCCAGCCCTTATTCGCCTCCCCCTTTGAAAAAGGGGGAGGGCATAGCGAGGGGGCAGAGGGGGATTTATTTAAAAAATCTCCCCTAACCCCTCTTTGTCAAAGAGGGGGACTGAATAATTAGCCTTAATCAACCACCTTGCCGCCGGTTACTTTCTGTTTGCCTTTAAGACCAATGGCAAATTTAGTCAGATATTCATTGGGTTTGTTGCCATCATAAACAATGCCGTCAATAAAATCGGCGCTGGGTGCTTTAAAGCCGGTTTCTTTGTCGGAAGGAAAATCACCGGCCTTGGCTTTGCCTTCGGCAATTAACGCTTTGGCAGCCGTCATGTAAATATCAGGACGATAGACTTTTTTGGCAATTTCCATATACCAGGCATCCGGTTTTTGTTCGTTGATTTGTCCCCAGCGGCGCATTTGGGTCAAGCTCCATACGGCATCGCTGTAATAGGGATAAGAGCCGTTATAACGTGAGAAAACATTGAAATCAGGCAGGGCGCGTTTGTCACCTTTTTCGTATTCAAAAGTGCCATTCATACTGTTGGCGATAACGTCATAGTCAGCGCCGACATACTGTTTTTGCGACAGCATTTCTACGCCTTCATTACGATTTTTATTGTTCTCTGCATCCAGCCATAGTGACGCACGAATCAAGGCTTTTATCACCGCCAAGTGAGTGTTGGGGTTTTTATCCGACCAGTCTTTGGTCACCCCAAATATTTTTTCCGGGGTATTTTTCATTAGCTCATAATCGCTGATAACCGGGACACCGATACCTTTAAAAACGGCTTGCTGATTCCAGGGTTCGCCGACGCAATAACCTGCAATAGTGCCTGAATCCATGGTCGACGGCATTTGTGGCGGAGGCGTTACTGACAGCATCGCTTCGGCATCAATCTGGCCGGACGTGTCTTCAGGCGGCGCATAATATCCCGGCTTAATACCGCCCGCTGCCAACCAGTAACGTAGTTTCATATTATGGGTGCCTACCGGAAAGGTCATCGCCATATTGAAAGGTTTGCCTGCATTTTTGTATTTTTCAAGTACCGGTTTTAAGGCGTCAGCTTTAACCGGATGTACCGGTTTGCCGTCCTGCATGGGTACTTGTGGTTTCATTTGTTTCCAGACATCATTGGATACGGTAATGGCATCGCCATTTAAAGTCATCGTGAAGGCGCTGATAATGTCCGCTTTAGTGCCATAGCCAATGGCGGTTCCAAACGGCAATGTTGCCAGCATGTGTGCGCCATCCAGCTCGCCATTAATAACCCGATCCAATAAAACCTTCCAGTTGGCTTGGGCTTCCAGTTGTACAGAAAGCCCTTCATCTTCAAAATAGCCTTTTTCAAAAGCAACGGCTAACGGTGCCATATCGGTTAATTTGATAAAGCCTAATTTCAGGCTTTCTTTTTCCAGCTTTTCAACGGCACCCACGCAGGATGCAAAGCTTAAGGTGGTAATGGCGGCTACCGTTGAAAGTGCTGTAACCAGTTTTTTAAGGGTTAGTTTTCCAGGTTTTTTCATGGGGGCTTTATCCTATGCAGATATTCAAGGCAAAAAAAAAGCGTCGCAAATCCAGGTGTTAATAACAACACTTGGATTTAGTCGACGCCTTTGTCTGGTGCTCAACGTTGAGCGGTAAACGGTGGTTCCTGCTTTGGAACCTCTGATAATCTTAAAGCACAGGCTGTGCCAAAAAAAATAAATCAGTCTTTATTTTTTAAAATGATACTTTAAATCATTGGGTTGAGTTGCTTTTTATGAAAATGTGACTGTTGATAAGCCGCCTCATGAGCCGCGAAATTGATTGTTGTGCTCTAGTAATGTGCATGTTTTGCACCAAATAAGAACCTAAGAACCCTTTTAATGCGTTAACTTAAAATAAAAAACTGACAATGGCTTTTAATCGGCCTTTTTCTATGACGGGTATGGCCAGCATACTGCTCAGGCTATCCAGTTCCGGGTTGTAATCAGGTTCATGATTGCCCGTGATGACGGGCATTCCGGTCAGCCAGACGCGTCCTAGCGCCCCCACCCCTTTATCAACCGTCAAGGCTTCAAATATTTCCGCCAGATCATTGCTGTTTTTACTATAACCTTGTTGGCAGATAAGTTGTTTTCCGTGTGAGTCTGGAATCCAAATTTGGATGCGTTTGGCAATAGGCGTCGCTTTAGCGGAAAGAAACGTCATAAAGTAAGGCTGTCCGGGATTATCGGAAACCGGAATGCCAATGCCCATACTAATGCCTGCCTTTTTTGCGTCACCGGCTCTGATAAACGTATCGGCCTTGCTGATATCATCGATAAGAATGGGCAAGCCCGATTCCCAAGCCAGTCCGGCAAGTCCTTGACCTTTAGGGATATTAAACTGTCTTGAAATGGCTTCAAAGTGTTGCAGTGTGCCGTAATAACCGTCCATCACGGTCAGTTTATTTTCCGATGCCGCATGGGTAGACCACACTTCGATAGCGCCTGCATGGTCCTCGTCATCGCCGCATAAAAAAACGACAACAGCCATCAGAAAATCACCGGAAAAAACAGGTATGGCAATGCCGCACGTTAGCCCTGCATTTTTTGCGGCAGCGGTTCGCTTAAAATAAGAGTGTTCAAATTTTGTCAGTACAATGGGATGGCCTTCTGCCCATGCCTTTCCAGGCAAGCCTTCATTATAGGCAAACGTTTGATGCTCACTATCCGCTTTAAAAGCGATTAACT
>JBAXUR010000088.1:0-14215 GCA_037129595.1 Methylococcaceae bacterium
ATAAAAAGGGTCGCATTCGCAAGGATGCGACCTTTTTTTATGGGGCTAAGTCAATCCTGTGTTATCGACTGAGACTTTTTTGTTACTCATGTTGTTAACTATTTTCGGCATAGCTCCTGTGATTTAATTTTTATGAGTGAGTAAAAGTGTTTATTTGTTGAAAGCTCCGGTGATTAACTATTAACACTTGAAAAATGATTTTTTTTATCAGCAATGTTAAAATTTAAACATTAATCATTAAGTAGGCTTAACGGATGTCGACAGACTCTCAAAAAATAACACCTAAGACACCGATGGCGCTAGAATTTAAGAGCAGTACTTTTTCTGTGCCTGTTTTGGTTATGGCGAGTGATGACTTGGCTGTTATCGAACAACAACTTCAAGAAAAAACCAACTTGGCGCCCGAGTTTTTTAAAAATTCACCTGTTGTGCTGGATTTGCAGGAGATAAATAAACGCGGTTACGATATTGATATCATTGCACTTACGGACACGATTCGTAAGGCCGGTTTGTTGCCGGTAGGGATTCGTGGCGGTAACGTACAGCAGAATAAGCAGGCATTAGAGTTGCTTATTCCTGTTTATTCGATGCATAGCGGTAGTGTCTCGGTTGAAAATAAAAAACAAAAAACCATCGTCCCTGTTATAGAAAAAAAAGCCGATGTGGATGTAGACATAGATGCCTATGCTACCGCAACGACCTTAATTACTCAGCCTATCCGTTCAGGGCAGCGTATTTACGCGGCAGGTGATTTGGTCATTTTGTCTCAGGTGAGTGCGGGCGCAGAAATTATGGCCGAGGGTAATATTCATGTTTACAATACCTTAAGAGGTCGAGCCTTGGCGGGTGTGCGTGGAAATAACGAGGCGCGTATTTTCTGTTTTGATTTACAAGCGGAGCTTATCTCTATTGCCGGTAATTATAAAATCAGCGAAGATTTGGATGAGTCGGTACAAAACAAACCTGTTCAGATCTATTTACAAGACCAGGCATTAATTATCAAAGATATAGTGCTACCCCATTAACGTAGAGGAAAAATTTGTGGCAAGAATCATAGTCGTAACATCCGGTAAAGGCGGTGTGGGTAAAACAACCACAAGTGCCGCAATTGCCATGGGACTGGCCAAAAAGGGTCATAAAACAGCAGTCATTGACTTTGATGTAGGTTTACGTAATCTGGACTTAATCATGGGCTGTGAGCGCCGAGTAGTTTATGACTTTGTTAATGTCATCAATGGCGAAGCTACGCTTAATCAGGCCTTGATTCGGGATAAAAACTGCAATCTACTTTACATCTTGCCTGCTTCACAAACGCGCGATAAAGATGCTTTAAGTCAGGAAGGTGTGGGCAGAATTTTAGATGAGCTAAAAAAAGATTTTAAATATATAGTCTGTGATTCTCCCGCCGGTATTGAAAAAGGCGCTCATTTAGCGATGTATTTTGCTGATGATGCCTTTGTTGTCACCAATCCCGAAGTATCTTCGGTGCGTGATTCGGATCGAATGCTGGGTATTTTAGCCAGTAAATCTTACCGGGCGGAACAAAACCTGGAGCCCATCAAAGAATACTTGCTGTTAACCCGTTATTCCCCAGAAAGAGTAAAGCTGGGTGAAATGCTGAGCGTTGAAGATGTGCAGGATATTTTGTCACTGCATTTGTTGGGTGTTATTCCAGAATCCAAATCGGTGTTAAATGCATCAAACTCAGGCACGCCTGTTATTCTTGATGAGAAGAGCGATGCGGGTCAAGCCTATGGCGATATTGTTGCCCGTTATTTAGGTGAAAATAGACCGCATCGTTTTATCGATGATCAAAAAGGGTTTTTTAGGAAATTTTTCGGGAGTAAGTAATGAGTTTACTGGATTATTTTAAATCATCTAAAGTGAGTTCTGCATCCCTTGCAAAAGAAAGATTGCAAATTCTGGTCGCTCATGAGAGGTCTTCACTTAACCAACCTTCTTACCTTCCGCAGTTACAAAAAGAATTACTGGAAGTTATACAGAAATATGTTAACGTTGGGCAGGATGCAATTTCTGTTAGTTTTGAGCAGGATGAAAATCAGGAAACATTGGAATTAAATATCACGCTACCTGAATCTATCACTAAAAAAACCTAATAACTTCAATCAACATTTAAACAGGTGACTTAAAATGCTTAATATAATCGGTGATGATGCGGGTAAGGTCTGGCAATATCTGGATAAAAACGGATCAGCTAGTGTAACTAAAATTACTAATGGAACTGAAATTAGTAAAAGTGACGTTCAGCGTGCCATTGGTTGGCTGCTGAAAGAGGATAAGCTCTCAATTGAAGCGGTAGGTCGTGCAGAAACATTGTCGTTGAAATAATTTAGGTAAAAGGTGCAAGGTGACGAACTGATAGCTAAAATCGTTCAACTTGCGCCTTGTATTTTTGAAGGTTCTGTTCTGAATACCTTGGTTGTGGGCGTTGATTTCAATCAGTGAAATGGCAGGAGGTTATTTTTTGCCGAGCCGTTTTTGTCTATCGATCACAAGCAAGTGTATCTGTTTGATCCATACCAATAGCTTCTTATAGCCCGTCCAAATATACGGAGTGTATTGTCTGGTTTTTTGCACTAATAAACGAAAAAGCAAATAAGCCTCAAACATTAAACGAAAGAGTAATTTTCGCATTCGATACAATAATGGTATCAATGCCGCAAAATTTACCTCACGATCACGTATCTTGCCTTTTCGGCATAACCAGCGTAGTAAGCCACTGATATAAAGCACAAACAGGCTTAATCCACTTAGAAACCAAACAAACCTGCCAGTAGCGCCTAAAGCCTCGCCCGTATGTAATGGCCATATCCAGGTAGCAAAAACTTCACCCTTCGAGAATTTTGCAGGATTTCGTACCTCTTTAATCTGACCACTCCAGCGATCCACCCAGACTGTTGTAAACGGATGTCGTTGATTAACTTCACTGCTTTGTCGCAAATTAATACGATAGATTCCGGTATCACCTGCCGGCGTAGTAACGCGTCTAAGTTCGGCTTTTGGAAAAGGGCCTTGCGCTACAAATGACGCAGCAGATAAACCGGTTGGGTGATTGTTGGGAATGGCTGTGCTGGTGATAGTGCGGCCGGTTTGACCATGTTCCATGCCGGATGAGCCGGTAAAGGTTTCCAGCACTGAAGGATAACTGAGCAGAAAACCGGTGGATGCCAGTACCATTAAAGAAACGGCACTAAACAAGCCCAAAAAACGGTGCAAATCAAACGCAAGCAGCATCATGCCTGCCTTGTATCTAATCTTGAAGGCCTTGCTTATTTCTCTTAGTCCCGGCCACCATAAATAAAGCCCGGTAATGCAAGAAACCAGCAATAATAATCCCAGAATACCGACTGCGTTCCAGCCGAAGCGATCAAGCCTAAATTGCGTATGCAAATCAAGTAACCAGGTTGCGGTGGTTGTACCCCAGAAACGACTGGTAACAATCTCGCCGTTATAAGGATTGACTGACACCATCAGTGGCGCATAAAGCTCAAAGAAAGTTTCTGTCGGTTTATCATACCAAGCGGTAATCATGCCTTGGGGTGATCGAGGCATTTCCAGTGTCCATGAGCCATGTCGGTTTGGCTGTGCAGCGCGTACCGATGCGATAATTTTATCCAGAGATTGATACTTGTCTTGTGGTGCTTCGATAATCAACTGAGGATTTAACAGGCCATCCAGCTCTTCGCGGTAAATGCTGATACTGCCGGAAAGCCCCATGAGTGCGAAAAAAAAACCAACGCTTAGTGCTAAATAAAGATGAACTTTGAGCCAGGTTGCTCGCGTGAGTAAGCGTTGGGTAGATAGTTGCATAGGCCTTGATTATTATGGGCAAATGAATATTATCCCATACTGTCAAATTATTGCGTTACCGGTTAGGTTCAGAGCATAAATAACTAAGGAATGTGTATGAAATAACTTGGGCATCTTGCTCCCTCTCCCACAGGGAGAGGGTTGGGGTTAGGGGATATAAACGGTCAAGTTGTTTCATGTACGTTCCTGCCAATCCAACTGTTTATGTTAAAAATCATTTGTCCAATGGGTGGTAAAAGCCCAAGTTTGAAACGCTATCATAATATTACAAACATTTTCACACGAACTCTATAGAATAGACGGCTTTTAACGTCTGTACATTGAGATAGCTTTTATGAAGTTTAACGTCTTTTTTATAGGTTTTTGTTTATGGGTGTCGGGCAACGGTTTTGCTGCTGAAAAAACCACGATACGACTCGGCGTTCAGGCTTCCGGAACCCTTGAGTGGGAGTTGCAAGCTTTACAGGATAATCCTCAAGTAAAGTCAGCGGATTTTGAGTTGCAAATTCAGCCGGTCGCCAATGCAGAAGCCGGCAAAGTTGCTTTACAGTCTGGATCTGTCGATATGATTGTTTCTGACTGGATTTGGGTTTCCAGTCTTCGTGCGGCAGGTGCTGATTTTACTTTTTATCCCTATTCAAATACTTCGGGCGCGTTGGTGGTGGCAGAAAATAGCCCTATCCATTCCATCGCTGATCTTAAGGGGAAGCGTTTGGGTATTGCCGGTGGCGAACTGGATAAAAACTGGTTATTGTTGCAGGCCTTGGCACAAAAAGAGTCGTTGGATTTAAATGGTTCGGTTGAAAAAACCTTTGGAGCACCGCCTTTAATCAATGAACAAATCAAACAAAATCGTGTGGATGCGGTACTGACCTACTGGCACTTTGCAGCCCGGCTTGAAGCGCAGGGTTACCGACAAATTATAGATGGCAGGGGCATTTTAAAAGGCTTGGGCATCACTGAAAATGTACCCAGTATTGGATATGTGTTTAAGCAAAGCTGGGCAGAAAGTCATCAGCAGGCTATCAACAATTTTTTTAAAGCCAGTAAGCAGGCTAAAAACCAGTTATGCGCGTCTGATACTGTCTGGAAAAAAGCCATTCCATTGCTCCATACCGATGATGTCCCCACCCAAACCCTAATGCGCCAGCGTTTTTGTGAAGGCGGTATTGAGCAATGGGGTGAAAAGGAGCAACAAGCGGCAGTGCGAATTTATACCATGCTCCGCACGTTAAGTAATAATCGGTTAACGGGGCAATCAGAAAAGCTGCAGCCCGGTACTTTTTGGTCTGTAGATTAATTTGAGGCTTTCCCGAAAATTTTTGCCCGCCTTGTCATTGCTGGTTTTTTTAGCTGTTTGGCAAGGTCTGGCGGTTTATTTAAACAATAACACGTTACCCGCACCGGAAACGGTCGCCAAGGTTTTTTGGCAAGCTTGTGTGACAGGGCAGCTTCCTTTTCATTTGGGTGTTACTTTGCTCAGGCTGGTGGTTAGTTTTTCTATCGCCATGCTATTGGGTTGTGCAATAGGGATTGTACTGGGGCGCAATAAAAAACTGGATGCTTTCTTTGATAACTGGCTGGTTATTTTTTTAAATGTGCCGGCGCTGGTGACCATTATCTTGTGCTATGTTTGGTTTGGTCTGATCGAATCTGCGGCCATATTGGCGGTTGTAATCAACAAATTACCCAATGTTATCGTCACTATCAGAGAAGGCACGCGTACGCTGGATCAGGATTTACTGGATATGGCGCGTTGCTTTAATTTTAGTCGGCGTAAAACCCTGGTTCATGTGATATGGCCGCAATTACATCCCTTTGTAATGGGCGCGACGCGATCCGGTTTGGCCTTAATCTGGAAGATTATTCTGGTGGTTGAGTTGTTGGGTCGCAGTAACGGCATGGGCTATCAATTGCATTTGTTCTTTCAGTTGTTTGATGTTGCCAGTATTTTGGCTTACACGATAGCTTTTGTGGCGGTTATTCAAATGATAGAGTTGCTGATTTTAAAACCACTGGATAAAAAATCCCTACGGTGGCGTCGATGAGCGATATTCAAATCAACATCCACAGTAAAACTTATCCGGCGATAGGGCAAGCGGGACATCATACAGCGATTGCAGATCTTAAGCTCTCACTCAAATCCGGAGAGTTTATTTGTCTGGTAGGGCCTTCCGGTTGTGGAAAAACCACGTTATTAAATATTATTGCCAATCTGGATAAGGATTATGAAGGTGAAATTCGGGTTGGACAGCACCAGTCGTATCCCAAAATAGGCTATATTTTTCAGAATCCACGATTGCTGCCCTGGCGAACAGTGCGGGAAAATATAGAATTAGTGTTGGGCAGCGACCAATCGCCAACTGTCATCGATCCTTTGCTGGAAGTGATGCAATTGACCCAGTCGCAACAGGTTTACCCTGAACGCTTGTCATTAGGCATGAGTCGACGGGTTTCAATCATCCGTGCGTTTGCCGTTGACCCCGAGATATTGCTAATGGACGAGCCTTTTGTATCGCTGGATGCACCCACAGCAAGGCAGGTCAGGGAATTGCTGCTAAAACTGTGGCAAGAGCGCCCGCATACAGTATTGTTTGTTACTCATGATCTGCGCGAAGCTATTGCACTGGCTGATCGGCTTATCTTTTTGTCAGCGGCGCCTATGACGGTTATTAGTGAAATCACCGTGCCGGTTCCAAGAACTGAACGCAATGATGAAAAAGCGATTGAAGCATTTCGGCAACAACTCATCAATGATTATCCGGAAATAAAAGAGTTGTTGTAAATAGGCAGTTACGTTTTTGTAGGAGCGTGATGTCGGTCGGGGTTTGCAGTCCCCGTCACGCTTCATAACCATTTAAAGGAATGTGAATAAATCAGCTTTTTTTAAGGCAAAAAAAAGGCCGTATCTCAAAAAGTCCGGCCTTTTTATTTAAGCAACTACTAAAGAGTTTAAGCGATAGCTTTTACTTTTGAATTCAGTCTGCTCTTACCGCGTGCGGCTTTATTTTTATGAATAATGCCTTTATTTACTGCGGAATCAATAATGGGCACTACAATTTGATAGGCGGCTTGCGCTTTCTCTTTGTCGCCTGCTTTAACGGCGGCAATTACTTTTTTTACAAATGTACGTAAGTTGCTACGTTGTCCTGCGTTGCGAATACGGCTTTTTTCCGCTTGTTTCGCGCGCTTTTTAGCTTGTGCTGTATTAGCCATAGTGTCTCGATGCGTTTGTGAATGAGTTAAATAGCCCTGCATTATCTTTTTAAATGGTATTATTGTCAACACAAACGTTATGTAAATGGAGAGACCTTGAGCCGCCAGCTTTTTAAATCAACTGCCATTGTGGGCAGTATGACGCTTATTTCCCGTGTTCTGGGGTTTGTGCGTGATATGTTAATAGCACGAATTTTTGGTGTCGATGTTGCAACCGATGCATTTTTTGTGGCTTTTAAAATACCCAATTTTTTACGGCGCTTATTCGCAGAAGGCGCGTTTGCTCATGCTTTTGTGCCGGTGTTGGCGGATTACAAAGAACAGGGAAGCAAAGCCGCGTTAAAGTTGTTTATTGATAGAACGGCGGGGACACTGGCGTTTGTATTACTGTTGATGACATTAATCGGCATGGTGGCTGCACCTTTGCTTATTTTGTTATTGGCACCCGGTTTTGCATGGCAAGGTACACAGCACGAACTGGCCGTGCTGATGCTAAAAATCACCTTTCCCTATTTGCTTTTTATTGGCTTGGTCGCTTTTGCCGGCGGCATTTTAAATGCGCATGGCAAGTTTGCTGTTCCGGCCTTAACCCCTGTTTTTTTGAATATCTGCATGATTGCCGCAGCAATCTGGCTTGCTCCCTTAATGGATGAGCCGGTTGTGGCCTTGGCGTGGGGTGTTTTTGCAGCGGGTGTCGTGCAATTATTGTTTCAGATTCCGGCGTTAATGCGTCTGGGGTTGATGCCACGGTTTAGAATGGGGTATAACGACCCCGGTGTAAAAAAGATTATTGGCCTCATGTTACCCGCTATTTTTAGCGTATCAGTCACCCAGATTAATTTGTTGCTGGATACCCTGATTGCCTCGTTTTTAACGGTGGGTAGTGTTTCCTGGCTTTATTATTCGGATCGTTTGGTAGAGTTTCCGGTGGGGATATTGGGGCTTGCACTGGGAACAGTGATTTTACCCGGTTTGGCAAAAAATCATGCAGCGGATGATACGGTGGCGTTTTCAAATTCATTGGATTGGGGTTTGCGTCTGGTTTTTTTGATAGGTATGCCGGCGACCATTGGCTTACTGTTATTGGCTGAACCGATGTTGTCAACGCTGTTTCAGTATAATGAATTTAGCTTGCAAGATGTACATTATGCAGGACTTAGCTTAAGAGCTTATTCGATTGGTTTGTTGGGCTATATCTTGATTAAAGTGCTGGTGCCGGGATTTACTGCACGTCAGGATATGAAAACGCCCGTTCGCTATGGCTTTTACGCTATGATAGTCAGTCTGATTTTAAATGTAGTGCTGGTTTTTCCTTTGGCTCATGCAGGGCTGGCTTTGGCTACCTCGCTGGGCGCTTTTTTTAATGCAGCTTTACTGCTGAAAAAGTTATGGCAAGAAAAAGTCTATCAACCTGTCAGTGGGTGGGGGCTGTTTTTTACTCGCGTTTTGCTGGCGAGTGCCGCAATGACTGCTGCCTTGTATTATTGGGTTGACGCGAGTTGGTGGAATCAGTGGAGTTCGGGTGAACGGGTTATAAATTTGCTTAAGTGGATATTGATAGGGCTGGTTATTTACACGGTGACATTAGTGCTGACCGGGTTACGATTACGACATTTGACAGTGGTACAAGGCAAAGGCGAGAATAAAACCCTGCCCGTTACCTAAGTTTACAAACGGTATCATCGATTACAATCTATTGATGACTGCCCCGTTTAGCCGTTTCACATGATAGAATAAAAGTTTTGTATCATCAAAAGGATCATGCATTTAATTAGAGGATTATCCCATTTAGAGCCGTTTAAAAACGGTTGCGTACTGTCCATAGGTAATTTTGACGGCTTGCATTTAGGCCATCGGGCGGTGATAAAAAAACTGGCTGAACGCGGTAAAGCGCTGGGTTTGCCGGTGGTGATTATGACTTTTGAGCCGCAGCCGCTGGAATATTTTCTGGGCGATAATGCGCCTTCGCGCTTGATGTGTTTGCGTGAAAAAGTCCTTGAGTTTACCAAGTTACCGGTTGATAACTTATTAATGGTGCGCTTTAATCGCTATTTTGCCAACTGTGACGCCGAGCAGTTTATTGATGATATTTTAATCAATAAATTAAACGTCAAGCATCTCGTGATCGGGGATGATTTTCATTTTGGCAAGGCAAGGCGGGGTAATTTTGCCATGCTTAAGGAAAAGGGCAAACTCTACGGTTTTAATGTTGAAGATACCGGTTCCTGCCAAGTAGAGGGACTGCGTATCAGTAGCACCCTTATCAGGGATGCGCTGGGTGCAGGTGATTTGATACAGGCCGAAAAATTGTTGGGACACTGTTATTCGGTGTGCGGACGGGTGGCTCACGGTGAAAAACTCGGTCGGACGATTGGCTATCCTACCGCCAATATAAAAATGTTTAGAAAAAACACGCCTGTTAACGGTGTATTTGCCGTTACCATGACGGGAATTGATGGTTTGGAATTGGAAGGCGTGGCTAATGTAGGCACAAGACCCACGGTTGATGGCGGTTCCAAAGTGGTACTTGAAACTTATTTATTCGATTTTGATAAGGAAATCTACGGACGTTATGTGGAAGTGCGTTTTAAACAAAAAATCAGGGACGAAATACGTTTTCAATCGTTGGAACAACTGAAAGCCCAGATCGAAAAAGATGTGGCTGAGGCTAAAAATATTTTTGCTGAGATTAAAAAATTATGACAATGGATTATAAAAAAACACTAAATTTACCTAATACCGCTTTCCCCATGAAAGGCAATCTGGCGCAACGCGAGCCGGAACGGTTAAAAAAATGGAACGAAGCCGACTTGTATCATAAAATCAGGCAAGCCTTTACCGGACGCCCGAAGTTTATCCTGCATGACGGCCCTCCTTATGCCAATGGCGAGATTCATATCGGTCATGCGGTTAATAAGGTCTTAAAAGACATTATTGTTAAATCAAAAACCTTGAGCGGTTTTGACGCGCCTTATGTCCCCGGTTGGGATTGTCATGGTTTGCCTATTGAATTGATGGTGGAAAAGAAAATCGGTAAAGCAGGCGTTAAAGTATCGCCAGCCGTTTTTCGCAAAGCCTGTCGTGAATACGCGGGCAAGCAAGTCAATATACAAAAAGAAGCGTTTGTCCGCTTGGGTATTTTAGGTGATTGGGACAATCCCTACTTAACCATGGATTATGCTTTTGAAGCGAACATCGTGCGTTCGTTGGGAAAAATCACCCAAAAAGGTCATGTCGTCGCCGGTGCCAAGCCCGTACACTGGTGTACCGATTGCGGTTCTGCCTTGGCAGAAGCCGAAGTTGAATATGAAGACAAACATTCGCCCGCCATCGATGTGCGTTTTCAGGTCGTTGATGAAGACGGCTTTATGGGCTTGTGTCATCATGCACCCGAGCATGAAGGGCGCGGGGCTTTATCGGTAGTCATTTGGACGACAACGCCTTGGACGTTGCCTGCCAATCAGGGGGTGGCCTTAAATCCCGATTTGGAATACGCCGTCGTGCAATGTGAAACAGAACGCCTGGTCGTTGCTGAAGCCTTGCTTAAAGACACCATGCTGCGTTATGGCAATAATGATTATCATGTTATAGGTTACTGTAAAGGTTCTGCTTGGGAACACCAGTTACTACAACATCCTTTTTATGATCGGCAAGTGCCCATTATTCTGGGTGACCACGTTACCACCGAAGCCGGTACCGGTGCGGTACATACTGCGCCAGGTCATGGTCAGGACGATTATATCGTTGGTCAGAAATACGGTTTGCCTATTGATAATCCGGTCGGTGCTGATGGCGTATTTTTGCCCAATACGGAAATCTTTGCCGGTGAGCATGTCTTTAATGCCAATGCCCATGTTTTGGAAGTGCTGGAATCCTTGGGTAAACTGGTTCATCAACAAGCTATTTTGCACAGTTATCCGCATTGCTGGCGTCATAAAACACCGATTATTTTTAGAGCGACACCGCAATGGTTTATCTCCATGAATCAAAACAAATTGCGCGAGCAAGCCTTGGCTGAAGTCAAGCGTGTCAACTGGGTTCCCGAATGGGGTCAGGCGCGTATAGAAAGCATGATAGACGGTCGTCCGGATTGGTGTATTTCACGCCAACGCACTTGGGGCGTGCCGATTACGTTTTTTATCCATAAAGAAACCCGCGAACTGCATCCCCGTACCGGTGAGTTGATTGAACAAGTTGCCAAACGGATTGAAGAAAAAGGTATCGAAGCCTGGTTTGAACTGGAGAAAGAAGAATTACTCGGTGCAGAAGCGGCTGATTACGAAAAAATGACCGATACCCTGGATGTCTGGTTTGATTCAGGCGTGACTCATGCCTGCGTACTGGATAAACGCGAGCAATTGACGTTTCCAGCCGATTTGTATCTGGAAGGCTCTGACCAACATCGCGGCTGGTTTCAATCGTCATTATTGGCATCAACCGCCATGAACGATGTAGCGCCTTACAAAGCTGTTTTGACACATGGTTTTACCGTTGACAAAAACGGCGAAAAAATGTCCAAATCCAAAGGCAATGTTATTCCGCCACAAGCCGTTATGAAAAACCTGGGCGCAGACGTATTGCGCTTATGGATTGCTTCGACTGATTATCGTAGCGAAATGCGCGTGTCTGATGAAATTCTGGAACGTACGTCTGACGGTTACCGCCGGTTAAGAAATACTGCACGGTTCTTGTTATCCAACCTGGATGACTTTAATCCTGCACAGGATTTGGTTGAAACCGCTGATTTATTGGCCTTGGATCGCTGGGTAATTGACAGGGCTTACGCCTTGCAGGAAGAAGTCAAAACCGCTTACGAAACCTATCAGTTTCAACAACTCTTTCAAAAAGTACACCATTTTTGCGTGATTGATCTGGGCGGATTTTATCTGGATATTATTAAAGATCGTCAATACACTGCAAAAGCCGATGGTTTGGCGCGACGCTCTGCACAAACCGCGATGTATCATGTGTTGGAAGCCTTGACGCGCTGGTTGGCACCCATTATCAGTTATACCGCCGATGAAATCTGGCAGTATATGCCGGGTGAGCGCAGTGAATCGGTATTTCTGGAAACCTGGTATCAAGGCTTGGTTAAGCTGGATGACAGCGCATCGATGAATCGCGAATTCTGGCAAAAAGTCATGTCCGTAAAAACTGCCGTTAGTAAAGAACTGGAAAAAAGTCGCGCTAAAGGTGACATAGGTTCTTCTCTAAATGCAGAAGTCGAGCTGTATTGTAATGCCGATTTCTTTGATGCCTTAAGTCATTTGGCCGATGAACTGCATTTTATTTTTATCACGTCCAATGCGTTTCTTATCGCGGAACAATTCACCCCTGACGATGCCATTCAGACTGAGCTTGAAGGCGTTAAATTAAAAGTGCTTGTCTCTAAACATCAAAAATGCGTGCGCTGCTGGCATCAACGGTATGACGTGGCCGAACATGCCGAACATCCAGAGTTATGTGGTCGCTGCATTGAAAACGTAGCAGGCGCCGGTGAACACCGACATTATGCGTAATTTTAGTATGTTGAAATGGTTAGGGTTATCGTTATTTGCAATACTTTTGGATCAGGGAACCAAGCTGGCTATAGACAGTTCCATGAAGCTTTATCAATCGATTCCAATTTTGCCGTTTTTCAAATTAACCTACGTACACAATACCGGTGCAGCGTTTAGTTTTTTAAGTGAAGCGGGCGGTTGGCAACGCTGGTTTTTTGCAGGACTTGCCCTGGCTATTAGCTGTGTTATAGCCGTTTGGCTGGCGCGTCTCAAGCAACATGAGACATTGCTGGCCGTGGCCTTGTCGCTGGTGTTGGGCGGTGCGATTGGTAATCTGATTGACCGCTTGGCTTATGGTTATGTCATCGATTTTCTGGATGTTTATTACCAAACCTGGCATTGGCCCGCGTTTAATATTGCCGATTCCGCAATTACCTTGGGTGTTATTTTAATGCTGTTGGAGTCATTCGGCTTGGTAAAGTCGAAAGATACGGAGGGATGAAGGCATTAGTTTGATGGGTTTCGGCTATCGCCTCTACCCATCCTACATTCTTTGAACGGCTCGTTGATGGGTTTCGGCTATTGCCTCTACCCATCCTACACCTTTTGAACGTCTCGTAGGATGGGTAGAGCGCTAGCGAAACCCATCAAATACAAACAAACAAACAAACAAACAAACAAACAAACAAACAAACAAACAAACAAACAACATACAATGACTGATTATTGTCGCTACCGTATTGATGGCGGTACTTATTTTTTCACGGTTAACTTGGCAGATCGCAATCGCTCATTGTTGATTGAGCATATTAATGTGTTACGTGAAGCTTTTCGGGCCGTAAAGCAAGCGCATCCATTCAAAATTGATGCCGTGGTTGTTCTGCCCGAGCATCTCCACACACTATGGACTTTGCCTGACGGTGATGATGATTTTAGCCAGCGTTGGCGACAAATTAAATCGGCTTTTTCCCGGGAAATAGCCAAAGAAGAGCAAATTTCCAGAAGTCGCCATCGCAAACAGGAGCGTGGAATCTGGCAACGGCGATTTTGGGAACATGCAATCCGTGATGAGGAGGACTTTAGGCAACATGTAGATTACATTCATTACAATCCCGTGAAGCACGGATATGTCCAGAAGGTCGTTGAGTGGCCGTATTCATCTTTTCATCAACATGTTCGCTTGGGTATATTGCCAGTGGATTGGGCAGGAAGTGCAATTTGTGAAAGCGGGCTTGATCTGGAATAAAAGGTTTTTTTGATGTTTGATGGGTTTCGCTGGCGCTCTATTAAACCAACCATCAGGTAGGATGGGTAGAGGCGATAGCCGAAACCCATCACAACCAAACGGTAATACGATGGGTTTCGCTATCGCTCTACCCATCCTACAACTGTACGGTGTTAGAGCGGATTAAGTTAGTCTAAACCAACCATCAGGTAGGATGGGTAGAGGCGATAGCCGAAACCCATCACAACCAAACGGCAATGCGATGGGTTTCGCTATCGCTCTACCCATCCTACATATTATGGTGTTAGAGCGGATCAAGGCAGTTTAAACCAACCATCAGGTAGGATGGGTAGAGGCGATAGCCGAAACCCATCACAGCCAAACGGCAATACGATGGGTTTCGCTATCGCTCTACCCATCCTACAACTGTACGGTGTTAGAG
>JBAXUR010000089.1:0-14057 GCA_037129595.1 Methylococcaceae bacterium
CGCCGCCCTCTTTGGCCATGAAAGCTTCCGCTTCTTCTCGCTTGGCAAAAGCAATGTAGTTGGGAACCATGTCCGGAATCACTTGGCTACCGATAACATAAGTGGCTGCTTCCGCGTCCACCAGTTTGCCGGAAACCCAGTCATGTACTTGCACCGACTTAAAAGCCGAGATGCCACCGGCATCTTCCACTTCACGCAGCATACAGGCCACGCCACAGGTGTACTCTTTTTTACCATCCAGGTAGGTTAGCTCCGCAGCACTCTTTTGGTACTGGTCGATATACATGCCACAAACACGACAACTTTCACGTTTGTGGGCTTCTTCGGCCGATGCTCCGGACGACATTAAGGAAAACTGAAATACCACCAGCATAAACACTATCTTAATGACCACTTTCATAAAAAACTCCTTTATTCAGGACGGTTGTAAAAAATTTTTCATATTCATCGGTACCGGCTTCCCCGGTCAGTTTGTCTTGCACAATACCGGACTCATCAATAACGAAGCTGGTCGGCAGGCCGATGACACCAAAGCGTTTCGCCACCACGCTGTATTCATCGATTAACATGGGATAGGTCAGATGCTTAAACTTTTTGAGCCGCTCATCAGTTTGGTCAACCCGGCTCTCGTTGATCGCTACCGGAATAAATCCCCGGTCTTTGTACTTCTGATAAAAGCTCTCAAAAGCCAACAGAATTTCTTTGTCACAAAATCCGCAATCAAGCGACCAAAAGCGTATCAGTGCGACTTTACCTTTAAGGTCTTTAGGCAGCGTCACCGATTTTCCCTGGAAGTCGGTTAGGGTGACGTCAGGAACAGGGTCGCCAATCTGTAACCCGCCCCGCTTATTGCAGCCACCAAGCATACTAGCGATCAGTAGTCCGAATAGCAGTAAGCTCAAATACTTGAGTGTTCTCATGTCCGGTGATCCAGTGATTCGATGAGAGCCGGGGTCACTTCCTGAAAGCGGATAATGGCTTTGCCTTTATGATCTTCCAGAAATTCTTGTGCGGCTTCCTGATCTTTGAAGGGCAATAATTCATGCCCCATCGGGCCTAATACATTCGAGCCGAGCACATAAAAAGCCGACTTGGCGTCAATTAACTCCACCTCATAATAATCGGTGACGTAAATGTCTTTGATATTTTCAGCCGTTTTTCCGGACGTATATTTAGCGGTGTCGAAGATATGTTTAAACATATCCTTGGCACCGTCATAAAAATAATACGAACCATCTTTAAAGCTGATTTGAGCTACCCATTTTGGGTATTTGTAAACAAACATGCCGCATACGGGGCAACGGTCGGTTTTCTTGATGGTAACCGTGGGGTCGTCAGCATAGCTTAGGCTCGGACTAAAAAGCAGAATAAGCCAAAGTAATATGCTGGAGTATCGTTGCCCGGAACAGTTGTTTTCTTTAGCCGCTGTTTCCATCATAAATACAACCTCTGTAGGGTGCGCAGTGCTCACCTTGGAAGCTAAGGCACGCACAGCACGCCTAATATAGGGCAGGGTCGCCAGCGGTTTAATAAACAACTTCATAAGCAATAACCAGACTTGAGGTGACGATTTCATAAGTGACCAACGCAGTAAACGCTGCATATAAAATAAGGGAAGCCAGCGCCAGTTTCCGAATGAACCCGTTCAGCATGTGTTTCAGGCTTTCCACTTGGCGAAAAGGGCTCAGTGCAGCGATACCAATGCCGGATACCACAGCACCAAAAAGAAGGCTATAAAGCAGGTAACCGAGGTAGTGGTACTCTTCCATGATGATGCAAAACGGACAATGATGGGTCGGCAATTCATAAATATAAAGCGATATAAAAGAAACAATGGAGACCAGTGAGACAAGGAACATCAGCAAGCTTGATGCGGCATAAAAATAGCCACCCAAGCCCTTGATATAAAAAAATATTCCGCTGGCCAGTGTGCAAAACATGACGCCATAAAAAATCCGTTGCATCGTCAATGCGGGTAAAGCAGCCATTTCAGAACCCAGTCCCGTTGTCCGTTCACTACTGAACAAGCTGCCGCAGCAGGAGGTAATAACATCTGCCTTCATGCTTAAAAAGTAGGCACTCTCCAGAATGGTTTCCAGAACAATAAACGGCGCGATGAACGCCAGTAGCAGATACTTCTTTTTGATCAGTGGATAATCGTAGCCTTGGTTGTCGGCATAATTTAAAACCAGCCACAGTCCGGCCACAATAAAATTGACTATTTTTAGTACCAGCGTGGGATAGCCAAAAGCATCGACGTTTAAGGTGCCTGCGGCACACATGGCACCGACAAACAGCGGAGTCAGGCTGTCAGCGGTAAAAATATACAAAAAAAGGGACAGCAGTTGCAAGCCAAAAACATAGCCCAGCAGGGTTGAAATCAGATAAGTTTTGCGCTCCAGCACCAACTGTAATTCGTGGCCGTTCTCTATGTCCCAATATTTAAGTATTTGCACGCCGTAAAACAGGGCGTAGAGCACCATAAAGCTGGAAATATAAGCGGCCAGCAGGTTGGCGATAACGGTAGGATGCAAGATCATCTTGACTAGACCTCGATTTGTCCGTCACGCAGATTGACCACCCTGTCTACCATAGAAGAGTCATAAACCAGCGGATCATGGCTGGTAATGATGACGGTTTTGCCTTCCGCTTTAAATGTCTCAATGATCTCCATAAATCGATAGGAGAGCTTGGTATCAAGATGCGCGGTCGGTTCGTCGGCTATGATGATATACGGATCGTTGATGAGTGCGCGGACGATTGAAGCGCGTTGGGCTTCGCCACCCGACAACCATTCCACCTTGGAGGCCGCCTTGTTGGCTATATTGAGCGCAGCCAAGCCTTTCATGGCCTTGTCTTTTAGATGAACACGTTTTTCACCCAGCGGGTAGGCTGGCAACATCACGTTATCCAGAACAGAAATGCCCTTGATGAGATTAGGTTGCTGAAAAATGAAGCCAAAAGTCTTGCGGCGAATATCGGTTAAAAACCGTTCCGGCAAGCTGGTGATTTCACGTCCCTGTAACTTCACCCGTCCTGCCGAAGGCCGGCTCATACAACCAACGATGCTTAATAACGTAGTTTTTCCGGAACCGCTGGGACCTTTAAGCACGGTGACCTGATTTTCTTCAATCAACAGATTGACGCTGTTCAGTGCCGAAAACTCACTGGGATTGCCGGCGTTAAACACTTTTTTTACATTAACCAGTTCAATCACGGCTTATTCTCCGGTAAAGCGCATCGCCGAATCCGGGTCGATAGTTGCCGCTCGCCAGATGGGTACAATCGTCGCTACGGTATAGGGAACCACGGTTAAAAAAAACAAGGTCGTCAGTTGCTCAAGATTAACAAAAGGCGTCAACTTGAAATTGGGATAGAGACTCGACCAGCCCTTAAGCGCCGGTTCGAAGACAATGGAACCGGTAAAAAAGACATGAATGTAGGCTAAAATCACGCCGGTAAAAAAAGCCGTTAGCGAAATTATCGCGCCTTCCCAGAATTTCATTTGAATCACGTCCGATGTTTCCCAGCCTACCGCCTTGAGTATGCCAATCTCCCGTCTTTCACCCGCGCTTAAACCCGATGCCTTGTCCCAGGCAAAAATCACAAACGCCAGTACAGCAGCGGAGAAAATAACGATCATCATGCCGCCGCGCCAGTTAAAAACAGAGTCGTAAGTTCGCAAAATTTCATCCCGGATAATCGGCCTTGCTTGGGGCAGGCGTTTCTTTATTTTAGATGCGACCATGGCAATTTCTTCGGGATTGTTGACGATGACGGTCACATCCGTCACGTAGCTGTTATCGATGCCAAAGAGTTTTCTAAAGTCTTCTCCGGTAATCAGCATCAAATCGGAGGAGACCAGTTCTGATTGCGAGGACAGGACGCCGGTAATTTTAAAATTCAGTACGTTGCCATCAAAGGCAAGAAACGGCATATAATCGCCTGTGCCGATAGCGCGAAGACGGGCAATACCATTGCCGATAATCAACGTTCCCGGTTCCAGCACCGCGCCGTTCAATTCAAACAGCGGTTTTGAGCTATCGGTCGACTCATTGTCAATCACTGTTGTTTTCGCGGTGGACTTGCCCGTATCTGTAAAACTGCCGTTGCGGGGCGGCGTCAACAGCGTGTAGTTGGCACCGACCAGGCTGTCGTAATAATAACCCCACAACCGGCTTTCAACACTAGCCACCCCTCTGATTTTTTTAATGGTGTCGATATAACTGATCGGAAACAGGTCGTGTCGCCCGGCCACTATTTTTTGCACCACTATTTCCGGCGAGTCTTTCAGGATCAGCGAGGCTTCTTTTTTTATGGAGTAAGTAAAGAACATCGTTGAGGCCAGGATAAATACGATGAGCGTATATAAAGCCAGCAAGCCAATATTTTTCACCTTTCTGCGCAGCAGCGACGAGAGTGTGAAGTCGATAATGTAACGTTGCTTTTCAATCCAGTGTCTCATGGGCGTTCGCTAGTTCTTTCGGGTGGCTGGGTAAACGAGCCGGACGGGAAATGTTCCAGCGATAGCGGATGATCCTGGAAGGCGGTGTTCAAATCGGCTTGGGACAAATGTCGGGTGTAGCGGGCTTCGGTGAACAGACACAGGTCAGTCAGTTTTAGTATTTTTACCAACGCAGCTTTTTCCTCAAGATTGACTTGTCGGGCACTTTCGCTAACTGACGCATGCACCAGCAGCAGGCTTAATAAAACAATTCCGCTGGTGATGTATAAAAAAAACAGTGAAGAATTTCTCATGATTTATGTGCTTATAAAACCTTCAAGCTCTATAGTAAAAGTCGTCTCCATGACCTTAGGCGTTGAAACTTATGGCTTGCCGGCAAGCTTCAAAAACACTAGCTTAAAATATCCGCTGTTTAATTATGCGACAATAAATTTAAATATGACAAATATAAATTGTTAACGAGCCAATAATTTTAATCTTCCGTAAAAGCCGCTTTAATAAAAAAGCATAATGTATGCCTAAGCTATTAATGCTAAATAAATCAACAGGGTGTATTTTATTTGGCTAAATAAATTAATTAAACTATGTTATATAACGCGCTTTTAGTACGTGATATGACTTGTTTTTGCGTGCTGTTGTTGATGTGCCTGTTGTCTGATTTTTTGCATAATGAGCGCAAGTACTGCGCTCATTATGGTTTTGAAAGGGCAGCGAATTTTGTTCATTACTTGCAGATTTTGTAGACCTGTCAGGTTTTAAAAACCTGACAGGTCTGGTGAAGAATTCCTGTGCTTTAGAAACATTACTTTCCTGCCCAAATATCCTGATAAAACAATTCCAAGCGTTGCCATAAGCGTTTAACTTCATCGATAAAGCGCTGGCGATAGATTTCGAGAGCTGCATTTTTCGGCTCTGCGGGCTGGGTAACCGGCGCTTCGTTTGGCTTGGGAGTTATTGTGTTGTCTACGATCAGGAAGGTGCCGGGTATCATGCCCATCCAGCAACTCCAGGGAACTACACCGCTTTCTTGCGGTGTAAATTCGATAATTTGCGTGCCTTCCTTTAGCTCGATTTTTAATTGATATTGAGGTATCACAATAACCTTATTGCATTCGTTCAGTTCTTTGCCGTTAATCACCCATTTTACCGGTACGCCTTTGCACAAAGTGAATTGGTTGGGCGAGAAACTGCTTTTTAGCACGTCCATGTGGATAGTTTGTTCTGTCTCACATGATGGTGTTTTCGCCACAGTCGGGGACAGCTTTTGCGACACGCGGGCGACCAAGGTATTAAAGTCAATGCCGGTACCGGTTACCGCCAGTCCGCGATTAAGCATGATGGCTCCCAGAATCATGACGATAATGCCGGAGGCTTTTAGTAATTTAGGTGTCAGGTTTGCTGAAAGCAGACTGGTTAGAAATCCGAAACCTAACAGTAATGGCAATGTGCCGATGCCAAAAAAGAACAAAATGGCCGCGCCCCCAGTCCAACTTCCTGTGCCAGCGGCCATAATATACATGGCTTGTAACGGCCCGCAAATAATCATCAGGCCATTTAGAAGTCCGATGATGAAGGGGTTGCTGTGTTTGCGATATTCCTTACCCACAAAGCGCATGACAAACTTGGGTGCCTTAAGCTGGAAATGGCTCAGTACCGGGAACACTTCCAGCATGTGCAAGCCGAACAGAATCAGAAAAATTCCGGCAGCAACACCGACTGCGCCTTGTGTATTCGGTGTAAAGGCGATCACGGAGCCAAACAGGCCAAACAAGGCACCGATAAAAGTATAGGACAGGGTTTTACCGATACCATAAAGAAAATGCGTCGTATATGATTTGTGTCCATTGGCGGCGCTTTTGGCGGTATAGCCCAGAATTAGCGGGCCACACATGCCCACGCAGTGAAAACTGGTCAAGAAACCAATCAGCAATAGCAATCCGTAGCTCATGTCCCGACCAAGCTTGGGCATGTCTGCATGATTCATAAACCAACTATCCAGCCAAAGAATAAAGCCGATACCGATAAGCGCAAGCGTCACAGCAATCAGCCTTTTTAAGGCAATAAGCAAGACGTTGCCATGCGGTGGTTGGGCTGGGTCGGGCTGTAAGCTCTCGTTGCTCGTGTTCATGATTCGGTATTTGGCATGGCGGTGTCTCCAAATTGGCATTTAAAGAGCTGAGGCTTTGTGTTGGTGTAATCGAAATCTTGTTTCTTTTGACCTGTGTGCCGGCGTCCAAGAGCTTTAGTCCTTGGCTAAAAACAGCTAAAGCCGTTTTACTCTTGCCGTTGTTCGGTTAAGCAAGCTGACCGGTTTTTAACAAGGTCAGAGCGGTAATGATAGAGCGGATTAAATACTCATTGACTTGGCCATAAAAATTGTTTCAAATGAACGTAGAGTATATGTTAGAGTATTTGATGCATCAAATTTTTTCAAAAATGAAATTTTAACACACAGAACAAGGTTGGGGGAAAGGGCAATGAAAAGCAAAGACCCGTCTAAAGATGATGTGGCGTTCACGCGCGTCACTACCGGCGTTGCAACGGCGGTTGCTACATCAACTATCATGCACACAGGCAAAGGTGTGATAGCTTCACTTGCCAGGCATCCTGTTGTCCTGTTTGGTTTGGGTATTGCGGCGGGTTATTTTACGCATAAATACCGCAAGGAAATTATTTTAATTACCTGCAAAACTGCCGAACAAAGCAAGCATTTTATATTGCGACAAAATGAAAATCTTCAAGATCTGCTTGAGGAGTTCCCCGAAGAAGCTGGGGACAGAGATATTGCCAAAAAAACCTGTGTTCTTGAAAACTGTTGAGCTAAAAAATCGCCGCTTTTAAACTTCTGAAATAACATTATCCTGGACACTGAAATGAAGTCGTCTGATACCGTTAGCCTGATTCATGGCAAAGTGGTTCATGCCCTGAATCGCCGAATCCGTATTGTTTCTCCGGTCTTGCTTAAAGATCCGGAGCGTGCCTGTGTTCTGGAAATTATGCTGCAAAAGCGGGACGGTATCGAAAAAGTGCGTAGCGTTCCTGATATTGCCTCTCTGGTCATCTACTTTGATCCCGACACGCTACCAAAAGCCGGCTTGTTAACCCTTTTGGATGCCTTACTGGCGAATTTGGGCAAAAGAAAATCCGCAACTACCGGCACTAATAACCAGCCTTTGATACCCGTTCAGGATGATAAATCCCTCACCGAACAGGAATTTAATCTGACTATCGACGGCATGACTTGTGTATCCTGCGCCCTTTTAATCGAGATGCTATTGAAGCGGGATCCACGCATTTCTAAAGCGAATGTCAATTATGCGTCAGAAACAGCCTCGGTGACCGGCAGGATAAGTAAAGAAACCTTGTGGCGACTAATCGACAACATCGGCTATAAGGCGCACAGTCTTGATAACTTGGCTCAGCGTCAAAACCTGATTGTACGCGAAAAGCAACGTTTGACTGACGCCAGGCAGCGTGCTGTTTTTGCCGCAGTATTGAGTTTGCCCGTCATGATTATGGGTATGGCGGCTCCGACTTCGAGATATTGGCATTGGGTACAGCATCTCTTGGCGGCGCCTATTGTGCTGTGGGCTGGCAGACCTTTCTTTGAAAAAGCCCTAAAACTGGCCAGGCAGCGTGCCACCAACATGGACAGCCTGATTGCTTTAGGGGTGGGTTCGTCTTATGGTTATAGTGTCGGATCCCTGCTGAGAGGCAAGCGGGGTCTGTACTTTGATTCCGCTACCGGCATTATCACCTTCGTCCTGATCGGTCGTTACCTGGAGGAAAAAGCGAAAGGCAAAGCGCATGAGGCTATCCGCACACTGGTTAATTTGCAACCGCAAACGGCGACAGTTTTGCACGAGAATAAGGAAACCACTGTCAATGTCGAAGACCTTCTGATTGGCGATTTATTGCTGGTGCGTCCCGGTGAAAAAATTCCGACTGACGGCATTGTGATTGAAGGCATTTCGACCGTTGACGAATCCATGGTGACGGGGGAAAGTCTCCCCGTTATCAAGGAAGCCGGGCATCGTCTGGTCGGTGGCTGTATCAATGCTAATGGCGTTTTAAAAATGCGGGTTACCGCCATTGGTGCCGATACGTTTCTGGCGAACATCATTCACATGGTCGATCAGGCTCAATCGTCCAAATTACCCATCCAAAAAACCGTGGATCGTATTTCTGCTGTTTTTGTGCCGGCTGTCATCACCCTGTCACTGTTTACCTTCCTGACTTGGCTTTCTGTGGGTGCCGGTTTTGCAACCGCTTTCAGCAATGCCATCGCCGTACTGTTAATTGCTTGTCCGTGCTCACTGGGCTTGGCAACACCTATGGCCATTATGGTGGGTACGGGGCAGTCTGCAAAGCGCGGCGTATATATCCGTAATGGCGCAAGCCTGGAAACGGCTTCAAAGTTGACGACGATTGTGTTTGATAAAACCGGAACCATTACCGAAGGCAAGCCACGCGTCACCGATTTTATGGTTGTCTCCGAAGTCGGCGAAGCGCGGGTATTGGCATTGGTTGCTGCTGCGGAAGTCGGTTCAGAGCATTTTCTGGCAAAATCAATTGTTGCTTATGCCCAGGATCGTAAGGTTTGCTCTATTGAAGCCGCTGAATTTAACGCTATTCCAGGTCACGGCATTTGCGCCCGTGTGGACGGTTGTGACGTTTTGGTGGGTAATCGTGTCTGGCTGGAACAGTCTGGCGTTGATGTCAATACCTTCGTGCCACGCGCCATAACCCTGGCAGAGCAGGGCAAGACCCCGGTTTATGTGGGCGTGGACGGCAAGCTGTCGGCACTGATTGGCATCGCCGACCAACCCAGGGCAAACGCCGGCAAAGCGATTGAAAGACTACGCAAGCTTGGGATAAAACCACTGATGGTTTCAGGCGATACCGAACAAACCGCGCATTACGTTGCCGGACTGGTGGGCATTGATACGGTTATCGCACATGCCAAACCGGAAAGAAAACTCGATATTATCCGCGAGTTACAAGCCCAAGGTTATAAGGTCGGCATGATTGGCGACGGTATTAATGATGCGCCGGCTTTGGCCGCAGCCGATGTCAGCTTTGCCATCGGGACGGGTACGGATGTCGCCATCGAAACGGCTGACCTCACGTTGGTCAGTGGTGATATTAGCAAAATCGCTGACGTTATGGAGTTGAGCGGTGCGACGTTAAGCATTATCAAACAAAACCTGTTTTGGGCACTGGGTTACAATACGGTTGCAATTCCAGTCGCGGCACTGGGCAAACTCAACCCCATGATTGCCTCGGCAGCCATGGCGTTAAGTTCTATTTCCGTTGTTGTTAACTCCCTTAGACTCCAGCGTAAATAAATAAAGTAGATGGTTGGATTTTGGGATGAGGCAGGCGCTATTGTCAGCACAATCTATCCAGCCCAAACCAACTACTTGCGTTTTTTTATTAATGTTTTTCCACATCGTTTTCCGGCGTGCCAGAGAATCGAATTAAGCGTAATGAGTTGATGATCACCGAAACAGAACTGAGCGCCATTGCCGCTGATGCCATCGCAGGATTTAGTTTTCCGGCTATTGCAAAGGGAATAGCGATGGCGTTATAGCCAAAAGCCCAAAACAGATTTTGTTTAATAATACTTAACGTTTGGTGACTCAAAGCGATGGCATCGGAAACTTTGCCTATATCACCATTGCTTAAAATTAAATCTGCCGCGTGAATGGTAATGTCAGTGCCTTTGTCAATCGCCATGCCAAGGTTGGCGGCGGCCAGCGCAGGCGCGTCGTTAACACCGTCACCGACCATGGCAACCTGGCGACCCTGTTTTTGCAAGCTGCGAATAATCGCCAGTTTTTTCACCGGATTCGCCTGGGTGATAACCGTTTTAATACCTGCCTGTTCAGCAACAGGCCAAGCCGCATCCCCGGTATCACCGGTCACCATCATCGTTTCGAGGTGACGATCATGTAACTGTTTGATCACTAATCGGGCATTGGATCTTACTTGATCAGAAACCGCAAACAACGCCGCCGCGTGCCGGTCAATAGCCAGATAAATGAGTGTTTTGCCCTGTTTGGACAGGTTTGTTGCGGTTGTTTTTAAGGCTGTTAAATCGATTTGTTGCCCCTCCAGCCAGGACGCATTACCCAGCAACACTTCATATTGACCCACGTCGGCACGGATGCCCTGATCGGGAATGCTCTGGACACGGGCAGACTCCAACGGGCTAATCGCGCGTACTTTGGCATACCGCATAAGTGCCTGACCCAGATAATGTCCTGAATTAAATTCTGCGGATACCGCTAATTGAATAATACGATCATCATCCAGGGGAGAAATGTTCAGCAAGTCGGTCACGTTGGCATTGCCTTCGGTCAGGGTGCCGGTTTTATCAAAGATAACGATATCGATGGTGGCCGCCGTTTCCAACGCTTCGCCATTACGAATATAAATGCCTCGCCGTGCCGCTTGCCCTGTAGCGGTTATGGTTGCGGACGATGTTGCCAATCCCAAGGCGCAGGGGCAGGAAATCAGCAGTACGGTAATGGCATTGGCCAAAGCGTAGGCAACACGTTCTCCGGCTAAAAGCCAGCCCCCAAAAGTCATACCTGATAGCACTATAATCGATGGCACAAATACCGATGAGAAGGCATCAACCGTTTTTTGAATAGGCAATTTTGAAGCCTGAGCCTGATCGACCCTGCGTATTAAAGCGGATAAAACGGTATCCTTGCCGGTTGCGGTGGCACGGATATGCAAAACGCCATGACCATTGATGCAGCCCTCATACACCTTATGTCCGAATTCTTTTATGCAGGGCGTGCTGGAGCCGGTTACCATGGCTTCATCAACGCTGGAAAAACCCTTTATGACTAAACCGTCAGCCGGTATTTTTTCACCGGGACGAATCAGCAAAACAGCATCCACCGTGATTTTATCGGCACTTATTTTCGTTTCTTGATCCGCAATTAATAAGGTTGCCTCCAAAGGTTGCAGGTTTACCAGTTTACGGATGTCGTTGATCACTCTGTTTTTTGCCAGCTCTTCCATGTATCGGCCTAACAGAACAAAATCAATGATGGCCGTTGCGGTATCAAAGTAAACATGGCGGTGGTTGCGAAATAAGGATGCCAAGCTGTATAGGTAAGCTGCGCCTACGCCCAGTGTAATCAAGCTATCTGTATTGGCAGAACCTTGCTTTGCTTGATGTAGCGCCTTTTTAAAAATATCCCGGCCGCCAAAAAAAACCACAGGTGTCGCAAACAAGGCTTGCAGAAGCAAAAAGGGGAGTGATCTTGAGCGCAAGAGGCCAAGCAGTAGCACGGGTAAGCTTGACCAGCCTATGGTGATGAGGTGCTTTTTTACCCTAAGTAAATGTTTGCGCTCTAATTCAAACACCCATTTTCGTTCTGTCAGTGTATCGATTGAAAAGGCTTGGTAGCCATTGTCAGCGATGATTTTAAAAAGCTTTTCTTTGCAAACATAACCCTTGACGTTAGCTGTCTCCGTCACATAATTAACGGTCGCTTTAGTGATGTCGGGTTCACGTTGCAACATCATTTCCAGAAACAAGGCGCAGGACGCACAGCTCATGCCGCCAATGCCAATAAAAAAATCCTGTAATACTTTACTGGAGGGCGTGGTTTTCTGCTTTAGGGGGTTAGTGGTGGCACTCGGCCTTAATCCAAGGTTACCTATGACCGATTCCAAAAGCTGCAATAGATTGGCGACAGGCAGGTAGTCCGGATCAAAATGAATGGTCACCGAGGCTATCGCCGGAACGATTTTTACTGCTTTAATGCCTTGCCGTTTACCCAACAACATTTCCAATATGGAAGCACGCTCCTGATCCTTGCGTAAACCCGGTGCGATAATTCGAACGCGACCTCGGGTCTGATGCGCGAGAATGAAATGTTTGGCTTCAGCAGTTTGATGCATAAGGGTTTTATTTTTTCTTGGTTAAACTCAATTCAGGGTCAGTAGTCAGGTATTAACAATGCTTTATTAAAACGACAGACTAACCCTTGTGAGGTATAGCTTTTAAAGGTTTTACTATAGTTTGCGTTAATAAAAATATTTTTGTCGAATTTCAGCTTCAAAAAGTTGTATATATTTTGCTTCTGGAAGTTTGCGTATAGTCTCCTCAAATACTTCGATATCAGCGCCAACAACATCAACGGCAAATATAATCATTAAGCCACCGTCGGCAGAATGAATAATTAGATCTTGTAACTTTTCAATATTACCACCTCTTGACGCTTTAATTAACGCAAATTCATAAGCGATACGCGGTATTTTAGCCGCGACTATAATGCATTCAAGGCGTTCAAGATCTGCTTTCAATAAATTATGAGCAAACCTATAAGCCAATTCGACATCACCTGAAAAAATTACCCGCTCTTGTAGAACGGATGAAAGCCTTGTGTATTGATTAGTTTTAACAGTTCCAAAGCATTCAGGGTATAGCGCTATGTTTTTACAGAAGCGGTTGATGCCTGATGCCTTGCCAGAAGTCGCCGGGACATCTGGGCAGCAAACAGCCTGATACATTCATAGGCTTCCGGCAAAGCCTGCAATAAAGAGGCCATGATTAGTTCATCAGTGGGTTCTTTACCCGCTAATTGCAGCTGTGCTTTTAGCTGGTCGATGTTTTTAAGGATAGCTACATTGCCTTCAACCAAGGCGAAAATAATATCCACACTATTGGCAACGACATCAGAAGCTTGTTGTGTTTCGTTAGCGATAATTCCGCTTTTCCAAAAAGCCAGCCGTAAATATAAACCTTGTAAGAATCCTGAACTCCAATGCCACAATTGATCAATCCCGGCATCATTAAGGGCGCTAGAATCATAGGGAAATGTAAGTTCGTTTTGTAATAGCGCCCTATTGCTGGCTTTAACCACTGCGGTAACGGCTTTTTTTAAGTCTTTTGCTTGCTTGCCGTTAAGTTGAGGGCGTTCACCATAAAACAACTCAGCCATCCAGTCAGCGGGAGCAATAATGGCTGGCGTGATTGCCAAGGCATAAAAAAAGCCACTGAGTCCATCATAAGTTAGGTGTTCATTTTCTGGTACGCATTTATCAAGCTCAATACCCAGTTTATGAAGTAATTTTTTATCTATCATGATGTTAATTGTGTCGTCGTTAAAAGAGATTAATGATTATTGGATGATTACGCGTCAGGCTGCTTATGTTTAGCCGTACTTATAATTGCACACGTACAGATCATCGTTATGTTATTGCCAATAATGACGAAATAATATCAAAATAAGCTTCCAGCAAAGCCGATAACGTATTGTGATATAAATCCTGTAGAGTCACTGAAGGTTGCCTCATCAACAAGCTAAATAACTCGGCCAGCACATAATAACTGCTACCTAAATCCTGCAAGCCCTGAAAACCAAGCAGTAATTCCTGCCTTTTGACTCTCAAATTTTATTTTTTAAACCCGCCGACGCGGTTCTGCCGATACATTTATGGCATTTGTTCCTCTACACATCCGAAATTACAAAAAATTACGAAGATTTTCTGGCGACAGGCCAAGTCTACCCCTCCTTCCCGAACAAAGGCTAATGACAATTCATTGATTTTGGTGTTTTTGTTT
>JBAXUR010000009.1:0-47164 GCA_037129595.1 Methylococcaceae bacterium
CCTGTAATCTGCGAATTAACGTGGCCCGTGGATCTTCCTCGTCATCCTCTTGCTCGGACTGTCTGGGCAGCAGCATTCTTGACTTTATTTCTGCCAATAGCGCAGCCATAACCAAATATTCCGCCGCCAATTCAAGATTGAGCTCACCCATCAATTGAATGTAGCTGATGTATTGATGCGTAATCTGGGCAATAGGGATATTGACAATATCCAGATTTTGCCTTCTGATCAAATACAACAATAGATCCAGAGGACCTTCAAACAAGTCAAGAAACACTTCCAGTGCATCCGGAGGAATATAAAGATCATCCGGTAATTGACTAAAAGGTGCGCCGTTGACTATTGCAAACGCTGACGTTGTTTCCGTAACAACAGCCGTTTCGCTAGCGGTCATTAGTAGAATGCCCGGTCTCAACCTTCAGGATTTTAAAAAAATTACAAGCCTGCAATTGAAAAAAACACTTTCTGGAAAAAAAACAAAGGGTATTCCAAAATCAGGTTCAAAATTTTAGTGTATAACAACAAAATTAAAATAATAAAGCCAAACCGTTCCAAACGATTATATTGCCAGGCCCAGTAATTAGGTAAAATACCGGTCAAAATGCGACTGCCATCCAGCGGTGGAATGGGTAGCAAGTTAATTAATGCCAACACCAGATTAATTGAAATACCGGCAACGCCTGTATAAATCAACGGATGTGAGATTGCTTCAGTGCCTGCACCGATAGTAACACCCAAGCGAGCCACCAAAGCCCAGGCGAGAGCCATTAATATATTTGAAACCGGCCCTGCCAATGCCACTACGGCCATATCTTGCAAGGGATTTTTAAAATTTCGGGGATCAACAGGAACCGGTTTGGCCCAGCCAAAAATAAAACCGGTGCCTGTGATAAGTAACAATCCGGGAAGAATAATGGTTCCAAATAAATCGATGTGTTTAAGCGGATTCAAGGTCAAGCGACCCAAGCTGGAGGCGGTATTATCACCGTATTTTTTGGCTACCCAGCCATGCGCCACTTCATGTACGGTAATCGCAAAAATCACCGGCAATACCCAAACCACTATGCGTTGAATTAAGCTTAATTGATCCATTAATATATCCCTTTATTAATTTAACATGGGGGCAAGACCTTTGCCCTGCCTGATGATCTCTGCACCATTACTGGAGAATTCGATCATGGTTGTCTCTCCACCTTCAATAATACCGGCATCAATAATCAAATCCAGCTCATGTTCAAGCGTGTCTCTAATCTCGTAAGGATCGGTCATGACCTCACTCTCGCCTGGTAATATCAGCGTTGAACTAAATAACGCTTCGCCCAATTCCTGAAGTAATAATTGCGCAACAGGGTGATTGGGAATACGCACGCCGATGGTTTTTTTCTTGGGATGTTGCAGCCTGCGCGGCACTTCACGGGTCGCATCCAGAATAAACGTAAAGGGCCCCGGCGTTAACGCTTTAATCAAGCGATAGGCATCATTACCGATTTTTGTAAAGGTTGATACTTGCGTCAGGTCTTTGCACACGAGGGTAAAATTGTGCTTATCATCCAACTGTCTGATTCGCCGTATCCTGTCCAGTGCCTGTTTATCATCAAGATGGCAGGCAAGCGCGTAAGATGAATCGGTCGGATAGACAATAACCCCGCCATTGCGGATAATTTCCACAGCACGGTGAATCAATCGCAACTGCGGATTTTCCGGATGTATTTCAAAAAACTGAGACATCATTAACGACTAAATTCAAAAATTATAAATCGGCATTATACCCCACATCCGCTCAAGCTTGCAGTATGAATACAGATTATGCGTTTTAAGGTATTGTAACTCTGGCTGTTAAAGCTTTTGCTAAAAAATTGGGTACAATACCCATTCGTGCCATTAAAAAACCCGTTGCCATTTTGATTGTTAGAATTGCCCTACTCTTGTTACTCGCTGCATTTGCCGTATTAACATCGGCAGACCTGTTGCTATGGCTGGCGATACCGGGACTGCCAGGACTCATGACGCAACTGGGCTTGGCCACACTGTTAAGCGCATTTGCCTTGTTACTGATAACCGGCTTATTGCTGATAGGTAAACTTGTCGTCACGGCTTGCCTGGATTACTTTTCCACCCGACAACGCCTGCAACGACGACTCTTGTTTAGCCAAGCCAAGCAGGAGCAGTTTAAGCAACTGTTTTATTTTAAAAAATTGCAAATCAATTACTTTAATGAGGTCAAGAGAAAACGTTTGTTAATGGCCGATAATCGTCAGCAACTACAGGCGTTATCCCGCGCTATCGATAAAGACTTGCTGATGATTAAACCACAACTTTCCAAAACCACTTATCTGCAATTACAACAAGAAAATACCCGATATCGAAACCAACAGGATATTGAGGCTTTACTCACCTTGCAGCAAAAAATAGCCACTCTTGTTTAGCTTATGATAACGTTAAAAAATCGGGTTCTTGCTTTGCTTAAGCTTTTTCATACCATTAAAGATGAAAACCTGCACTGGAGAACCGCCAACCAAGACCAGCAAGCCCAACTTAAACACCGGCGCGTGCTTGCAGAAAAAACGCTGGAAGCAGAATTAAAAAAGAAAAGTGTCCAGTTAACGCATGAAATCACCCTGTTGCGCACTAAAAACGAAACCGAGTTAGCCATGTTTAAAACCCGGTGCAAACAGGATATTAAGGATTACAAGCAATATTTGGCCGCACTGGATCAGCTTAAGCATTCAATACAGGCCAGTTACACCCACCTGCCCGAAGCCGTAGCTTTCACCATTCATCATCATGCGAAACATTTATTAAATCAAATGTGGGAAGCCGAAGACTTTGAAAATAAAATGCACCACGAAATTCAGTTGATAAACTTTATGACCACGGTACATGAAGACGCCCGCCTGCATCTGGAAGGCGCAAGCACAGAAAAATTACCGGAAAGAACGTTGAGCTTGATTCAACGAAAGTGATTTTCTTTTAGCCAGTAAAATTGTAAAGAGCTTTCACCACGAAGACACGAAGAGCACGAAGAGCACGAAGAAAAACTTAAACATGACGGAGGTTGCAAACCTGTAACTCGCGCCTTAATACCCTATGTGAATTATAGTGGGTACACACTATAAAAATACCGGTGAACACCGACCGTCAAAAAATAATGACAAGTTACACGTAATGCCATGTCGGAGATAACGGCAACTACCAATTACCATGCTTGCCATGTTCTTCAATGAATTTACCTATCCCTGTTAATTCACTGGTTATTTCAAAATAGAACATTTCACTGTGATCATCGGTTGTTTCAAATCGGTCGACTTTAACTTCAAATTCTGTGGCTTCAGTGATTAAATCACCAGCTTCATCATACTCGGCATTAATGCCGTAGCAATCACCGTAAACGCCCATAATCAGGTTGTCATAAACCGTCAAGTAACGCTCATCCTCTGACAGACAATCCTTTTCAGGCGTCCATAGAGCAAACGGGGCTTTATGCAGTTCAGCAAAATTTTTGGCTATTTCTATTTTTTGACTATCGTTATTCATTTTTACTTATCGTTGATTATTTATAGATTAAGATGACTTAATTAAATTTGGCCGGTTTATCCTGTCTTAAAAGGATAGTCTGGATTGACGAATACCATCAGGCCTTAATTTGAATCCGGCTTATTGAGCACCGAGGTTAACGCTTGCGTCTGACCGAGACTCTTCAGTAGTTGCGACAACTCATCAGGCGCTTGCACGACCGGTTGTGGCCCGGCTATTTTTTCTTCGGTCCAATCGACCATTTCCCCTGAACCCCATGACACCAGAGAAGCGAATATAAACACCAATAGGCCTCGTGTTGCGCCACTGGGCAAGCCTTGCGTTTCCAGATAACGCTGGCAATATCGGGCGGCCACAATGAACACAACGGAAGAAATAACCAGGTTCCACACTGAAGGAAAGGTAAACATTAGCGGGCCTTCTCTTGAGTTAAGCATTTATTTTTCAAGGTGTTTATCAAGCTCGGTTTCAAGTGTCAAGAACTGATCCTTCCAATAAGCTGCGGCCTTAATGGCCTCATCCTTTTCAGTCATCAAGCCGGTGATGCGCTCGTTTAAAACCCTGTTCAATTCAGTTAATGCCTTAACCTCTTCAAACGAAGCAAAAACCCTGTCATCCGATTCAACCACTTTCCGCATGGCGGTGTTATCGGCTTCCAAGGTTTTTATAACACCTTGCTGTTCCTCAATAATACTGCTCAACTGCTCTTTATGATCATCATCGATCTGTTGATCAATAACCGGAACCGGCTCAGGTTTGGGTGTTACCGACTTGGGAGGCGATATTTCTTTAATGGCTTTGGTCAGGCTTTTTTTGCCGTCTATCACTTCCTTTACCAACTCTGCCGGCGCTTCCTTAACCAACTTATCAGCCATTTGTTGCGTGCGCTGCCCAACCCCGGATTGTTTAGCCCTGGATTCTGCCGTGTCTAACGGCGCAGAATTGGCTAATTTTTCATCGTCAACGACCTGGGCTTTTACCCAACTTTGAGACGCCGATACAATAGCCGCCGCCTGACCTTGCGTTAAATGTCTACGGTGTAAATTTGATGACAAGATAAATTGGGTCGGATTAGAACCGGCGTACTCAATCATCACCGGCTTAATACCCAGCTCACAAAGCGCACGATAGCGATTACCACCATCCAGAATCATCCCGTCAAGTGTGTAAATTGGGTGGGTTTGTCCGATATCCTGAATATTGGCTTTAAGTGAAATAAACTCGGCATCCGACATTCTCGGAAAGTAAGTACAAAGCGGATGTAGTTGTATTGCTTGAATATTTTGATCAGTCATTGATTAGCCTTAATTTAGATCGGCAATTATATCATGACTATAAGTAATAGTTTTTGGCTGATACGCTAACAAGTTAATCACGTAAAGCCAATCCCGCCAATATAAACTCATGAGTCAAGTCCCTCTGAAAGGGTGTTAACTTATTATTATGGACACTAGGTACGATGAATTGCAAAGGGCAGGTATCCCCCTTATGCATAGAACCTATGGATAGCTATCCATAGCGCCCCCTTTGAGACATTCAGATATGAATTTAAGCTTCCCGATACCAGTCAACGGCAAAATAACTAGCGCTATCGCCCCTTGTAAAAGCCTATACAAATTAACTGGCTTACCAACCCAACATATACAGACTCAGTCTCTTAGCACCCAGTGCTGTAATTGAATACACAACCAGGCGCCTGCAATCGCCAACAGCCAACGCCCGCCCATTTCGCAAAACACCATCCAATCCACAAACCACGGCACAGGCCGTGGATATTTTCCAGTCAAGGCAACGTCCTGAAAAGAGATTTCCAGCTTGCCTAGCATCTGTGCGGGTAAAATCGCCATGATAACCATAATGGCTGTCAGAGAACCCAAGGCAATTAACAAGCAACGTTGCGACCTGCGCTGTACTGGCCAAACCCACAGAATCGTCATTTCAATGACCAGCGGAACCAGTGCGTGCAACAAGTGGGCCGATGTTTTCAACTCGGTTCCCGGTGGAATGAATTGACCGGCGTTTAGATAAACAGGGCGAAGCAGCCAGACGGATAATTCAAGCGCATAATCAAGTTGAGCTGTTGGCTTCACCAGGTACAAGCTGGGGGACATTTCAGAGTTCATCGCCATAATGACGTCCTTCAGCAAAGGAAACAGGCCTTTAACCAGCCACTCGCCAAAATACCAAACCAGACTGGATAAGACCAGCCAAACTAACAAGCCTTTCAAGCTGAGGGAAATCAACTCACGCAAGTTCATGAATATTTTCCGTTGCACCAAACGCCCACCAGGCGAAATAACAACACCCCACCAGCACCATTAATGTCGGCGCAAGATAGACATGAATCAACTGGAACCAGTCGGGTCGGTAAGCGATAACAAAATACAGGATGCTAATACGCAGTAGATTGAGCAGATAGATTAAGCCGATGCCCAAGAGCAGACCGATCAATTTTCGTCGCCATGTTGATGGAAAAGCAACAATGGCCGACACCACTAAAAACAATACCCCAGCCCCATCGCACCCGCGAACGATCTCCAAGTTGGCTTTAGCAGAAAGCAAATGATTCTGCTGTGCCAAAACTTGTTCCAACGGAGCCAGCATATTAATCAGGTCGGCGCAAACTATCACAACACCATGGAAGTAAATAACCTTCAAAAACAGGTCGTCCGGAATCTTAAAATAACCGTAATTGAGCAGCGCGTAACAGCCTACAAATACCGTGAATTGTAGCCATTCATTAAATCGGCTCAGACTATGAAGATTAGAATCGCTTTCAATCGCCTGATTAGGTTTGGATATTCGATGCAATGTAATCCTTGCTTTAATTGTTTGTTTGTTTGTTTGATTGGGTACTAGGAGAACGAAGCAAGGCGCATCGTTCGCGATTGATGCGTCTTTTTACGTTGGCAGCGTTCTACAATTAACGCACCTTATCATAATTAAAGTGGCTACACTAAACTTAGCACATATTAGATTAACCTGAAATATTGGAAAGGTGGAGAAAATGAATCAAGAAAATTAAAAATTAAATAGTGTCGAATTTAGAGCGTCTTCGGTGAAATTGGCGCAAGACTCTGATCTGCCGATTACCCAGACAGCGAAATATTTGGATATTAATCCCAATATGTTACATACCTAATAGACTTTCAGAAATTAAATTTCCAATTAGCGTTGCTGTAAACTCATACAGATAACATTCCTTGATGAAAAGGTATCTGTCGACATAGAAATTATTTATCTGAAAAAATATATATACTCCGCGCGGTCACAATTGCGGATTTTAAAAAGTCCTGAAACCTTAATTTATAAGGGTTTCTTGCGTACCTATTTTCCGTATCCGGGGCAGCGCAGGGTATAGATTAATTAATATAGTCAGTCCGAGGAGCTCTAAATGGGACGGTTACTTCTGGAAAATAAACAGCAGATTAAAGACTCACAACCGACACACTACCTTCATTCGGATATTAATTAAGCTTCCCTATACTGTTCATTGGTAAAGTAGCTATATTGATATATAGCCAGTCTGCCAGCAAACAGTGATCCGATGCGGGATATTTTCAAATTGCGTTTACAAAAATGCTTCACATAAGTAGTAAAATCACACCATGTCATTCATGTCCATTACATGTCATTAAGCTGTAACTAATAGGCAGAGTTATTTCTGTTATCATAACTCCCGGTAAGGTTCGATGCTGTAAGCGGAGAAACTTTTCAGCCCCGAATATAGTATCAAATCTATCTAAGCCAGTGTGATCTAAAGACGTAAAACTACGTAACCTGGATAAGATTATCTAATCTCCACTCACTACATGAGAAAAAATAAAAGTAAAAGTAAAAGTGAACTCATTCAATTATCAGCGTATCAGCAAGCCTTTGAGATGTGTAATATTGCTAGTCATACTGGACTTTCTGGCTGGCCCTATTATGGCGGGAACTCCCCATTCCCTAGACAGGGTTGCTCCCCAACCACGTATCAAAAATAAGATTAATGATGCCGATCTGGTGACGCTAAGCGAACACCGTCTTGCTCAGTTGGTCGCCAGTGTCGACAAAGGGCCAGTCGATGATAATCTGCCACTGAAGAATATGACGTTGATTTTAAATTCCTCGCCCGAGCAACAGGCGGCGCTGGAAACTTTTTCCAAGGCCCAGCAAACGCTCGGTGACCCGGAATATCATCACTGGCTGACACCTAAAGAGTTTGCTGATCATTTCGGGGTTGCCACTCAGGATCTGGACGCGATTAAAAATTACCTGATCAGCAACGGCTTTAGCATCGACGAGGTTCCCACCGGGGGACGAACTCTCTCTTTCAGTGGAACGGTAGCCCAAGTCAAGAAAGCTTTCCATACTGAAATCCATCACTATGATTGGCATGGTGAACAACATATCGCCAATGTCAGTGATCCGCAAATTCCCGCAGCCTTGTCGCAGGTTGTCGGCGGCCTGACCAACCTGCAGGATTTCTATAGCCGTGCCCGTAATTCTGATTTCAAGATTCCCATCTCGGGTAAGCTTTTGCGAGGCGTCACGGCCAATTTGCCGATTTCAAACATGACCGCTGGCGGCAGCCATTCTTTGACGCCTGGGGATTATGGCGTGATCTATAATATTAATCCCCTTTATGACGCATCCGTGAAAGGTACCGGTGTCACTATTGCGGTTCTTGGACGCAGCAATATCGTACCCAACGACATCGCCACTTTCCAAAGCTTTTCCGGCTTGCCGTCGAATCCGATACAAACCATTATAAATGGCCCAGATCCAGGCTTAGTCGATGGCGATCAACTGGAATCCAGCCTGGATGTCGAGTGGGCAGGCGGAATCGCGCCCAGCGCCACGGTGAAATTCATCACCTCAGCTTCCACAACAACGGCCGATGGCATTCAACTTTCCGCACAATATGCGGTGAGTAACAATATCGGGGATATCATCAGCTTAAGTTATGGTTCTTGTGAAAAATCCATGAGCCGATCGGGAGTATATTACTGGAGCAGCCTTTGGCAGCAGGCCCAAACTCAGGGGCAAACAGTACTGGTGTCTTCGGGCGACAGCGGTTCGGCGGGCTGCGACGTCTCCACCAGCACGACTGCTGTTGGCGGCGCTGGCGTCAACGGCTTATGCAGTTCGCCATACAGTACCTGCGTGGGCGGCACACAGTTTAACGACACCGGCAATCCATCATCCTATTGGCAATCCAACGGAACGATATCCGCCTTGAGTTATATTCCGGAAACGGTTTGGAATGAAAGTGGCAGCAATTTATATGCTTCCGGCGGCGGTAAAAGCCGTTACATGTCTAAGCCCATCTGGCAGGTATCACCAGGCGTACCTGCAGATAAAGCCAGGGACGTTCCTGACGTTTCGCTGTCGGCATCCGCTCATGTCGGTTATATCATCTATATGAACGGTACTCAGTCTGTGGTTGGCGGCACCTCAGCCTCGACACCCTCACTGGCGGGGATTGTCGCGTTGCTGGCGCAATATAACCTTGGCCGTCAGGGCAATATAAACCCTACACTTTATGGGCTATACCAAAAGCAGGCCAACGGCGGCAGTTACGCTTATTTCCATCCGACGCTTTCAGGCAGTAACTCGGTACCCGGCCAAGTCGGCTTTACCGCTAACGGTACTGGCTATAATCTTGCAACCGGCTTGGGCTCGGTCGATGCCAATCTTTTGATAACACAATGGCGTAATTTAACACCCGGCTCGACCAGTGTCGCGTTAAGTAGCTCTTTGGCCAATCTTGTCGGCGGTCAATCCGTCACGCTTACCGCTACGGTCAGCGGTTTTATTCCTACCGGCAGTGTCCAATTCAATAATAACGGCGTATCGCTAGGGACTTCAGTTATAAGCAACGGAGTGGCCACTCTGACCACCAGCGCCTTGACCGCGCCAGGCATCAACTCGATTGTTGCGGTTTATGCCGGGGACGGTAATAACCTCACCAGCAGTTCAACGCCGCTATTCGAGACCGTGATTGTAGCAACCACCGTTACGGTCACTGTTTCGGGGTCTACCATTACGACTGGACAAAGCCTTACATTGACCGCCACGGTGACTGGTGCATCTCCTACCGGCACCGTGCAGTTTTTTAATAATGGTGTGGCACTGGGCTCGCCAGTCACTTTAGTCAACGGAATTGCCGTGTTGACCACTACCGAAATAACGACAACCGGACTGGACGTGATTACGTCTACGTATTCAGGCGACAGCAATAATGCCGCAAATACGTCGGTGGCCATTAGCGAAACTGTCACCGTTACGCCACAACAAGTCCCTGTCCTTACTCCTTGGCAGGAAGTTCTGTTCGCTATGATGCTGTTTTGGTTGTTGCTTTTGATACAGAGAAAAGCACTAAATTAAAAACACTTGAAATCGTTGTTCACGAAGCATCCAAGAAAAATAATTTTGACCCACAAAAACCAAAATAAGTGACCTCTTAGGATTAATCATCATAAGCAGTGTCTACCTTTCGTTTTGTCCGTCTGTTGGCAGATTTCCGACCATATTATTCATCGACATAAAGTAGCCAATCGCAACATACAGCTAATGGTCAATTTTTCCTGTCACGCAGCACTATTCACTACAGGTTGTAGATCTGCTTCTGGACTAATGCCAGATTTTTGATACGTTGATATATGTAATTATTTGCGCCATGTAAAAACGCCTTGGGCTATATTAAGACAAAGATTTTCTACCCTACTGCCCCTTAAATATCAACACAGCTTCAAAAGGGGCTTGCTCATAACTGCCCGTCTTTGCTAATGCGCCCCTAAATAATAGCGTCTTGCGTCACACGCCAAACCAAAGCCAACACTTGATAAGCGATTGCCGTCAGAAATATCGGCGTGTGGAAAAATACGCCGAGTTATATTTTGCAGTATCGGCATGGCGGTGCCGCCGCCCGTCAAGATAACCAGAGCCACATCGGCTGTTTTTACGCCCGCCATCACCACACAGTGATTAATAGTCTCTTGTATGTTCTCGATACTTCCAGCGATACACGCTTCAAATTGTGCTCGCTCTACCTGCGAGTGCAAACCGTCCTCAATAAAAGCAAGATCGGCTGTTGTGTGGTCGCATTCGCTCAGTTTTATTTTGGTATCCTCAACGATGGACATCAAGGTATGCCCCAGCTCTTCCTCGACAATGGACAGAAGTCTATGAGTAAGGGCTTTATCATTGGATTGACTAATTAACGCCCTTAAATCCCGTTTATATTTGCGCGTGTACATACATTGGATTTTGCTCAATTCAGCAAGATCAAAAAACGGCGTTATGGGGAAACCCAATCCTTTAGAACCCCAAAAAGAACCCAGCCCCAATAAAGGCATAAAACAGGTCAGGCTTAAAGCCCGGTCAAAATCATTACCGCCCATTCTAATCCCGGCATTAGCCAGAATATCCTCTTGGCGATCCGGTTTTTTGATATAACGCTCCGACAAACGCATTATCGTAAAATCGGATGTGCCACCCCCAATATCCATAACGACCGCTAAACGTTCGGTATTACCCATTGTTAATTCATGTGCAAATGCGGCGGCAATAGGCTCATATTGAAAGCGGATATCTTTAAAACCGGCGGCGATAAATATGGCTTCGAGTTGGCCTTCTGCTTCTTTGTCGGCCTGGTCATTGCCATCGACAAAATGTACCGGCCGGCCTGCGACAACCGTGTTGATTTCTTGGTCGGCCACTACTTCGGCTTTATTTTTTATACGCTCAACAAAGGGGCCAATAATATGCTCAAATTGTGTTTTTTTACCACCGATAATGGTGCCTTCTTTCATTAGAGACGTTCCAAGCACACGCTTAAAACTTCTCATAAACCGGCCCTCTTCTCTTGCGATATAAGCATTAATGGCTTTACGGCCAAATAAAACCGGTTGATTTTCTTGCGGAAAAAAAATGGTCGATGGGATGGTTAAATGCTGATCTTCTACCGGAACCAGAATTATTGGCTCATGATTGCCCTTGGCAATAGCGACCGTCGTGTTCGACGTTCCAAAATCAATCCCACATGTAATGTCCATCGTTCCCTGTTTTTTAAGTGTCTTCATTCTATATTTTATTGACTCATTTATTTCTTGTTTTTCGTGGCTCAATTTCCGTTCTGTTCCAAACAGATTTGTGCCAGAATCCAGAGTACAAGCAAGAATGTACTCATCGGCCGGACATTGCATCAATAAAGTCGATTATAAAAATCAGTGAGTGGATGCGTTACGTATGCCATCCATGGCAACTGGATCCCGGCAGTCCTTGCCAAGATGACGGCTTGAGCGTTTTCAGCTACTGATAAGATTTGTGTTATCACTAGTTTTTATTATTTACCCCACTATGATTCCCGTAGAGCCAAACAACTTGAATATTAATCCTCCTCACCTTCTTGCGAATGAAGAGGGGCAAATATAGTTATACCTCATCAGCTTTGGGAGATGGCCCGTATTCGTTTGTTTCCGGATTACCGTCAATCACCATAAAATACAGGAATATGATAGCGCCAATCACCGGCACCAAATTAACCAGTAACCACCAGCCATTTCGGCCCGTGTCGTGTAATCGTCTAACTGATACCGCAAGTCCCGGAATCAAAATGGCCAGTGGATAAAGGCTGCTTAACATACCCAAGCCTGTTTCGGGATCAACATTACCCGTAAATCGGTCAATAATTGCCAGTGCCATGCTGATAAGTACATTAAATACAATAAAAAACCAATACTCTTTTCGCCTTGCCCGACCTTCAAAGACCGTATATTTTTTTAATACTTCAAGATACCAGTTCATAAAACGATAACTCCTGCCACCCCTGACGGGTTTAGCGATGCTTAAAAGTAAAGAAAAAGGCACAACCGGTAAACTTAGTCATGCGCACAGTGACTGCTATAAACAGCAGATTTTAACCTATTGCCTAATACTACAGAGAAACAACTAAAATTCCAATAGTGGTAACCGGTACTCGCGTTTAACACCTTAATTTGACTCAGTTGTATTAAATCATGGTTACACGTTTTAACTCAGTCAGCGGGTTTGATCATAATAGAAAGGCTTACAACGACAGAAGTTGAAGCCATAAAAGAAAATAACTGGGTATAATAGCAAAATTTTTAAGTACAAAGGTGTTATGAGTCAACAAAGAAAAGCAGTGGCTTTGATTTCCGGTGGTCTGGATTCAATGCTGGCGGCAAAAATAGTCATGGAACAGGGCGTTCATGTTGAAGGCATTAATTTTTTTACGGGTTTTTGTGTAGAAGGTCATACGCACGCCATTCGTGAAAACGACAAAGCCAAGCCCAAGCGCAATAATGCCTTATGGGTTGCTGAACAGTTAGGCATAAAACTGCATATTGTTGATGTTGTAGAAGAATATAAAAAAGTGCTGATTAATCCCAAGCACGGTTATGGCACGCACATGAATCCTTGCCTGGATTGCAAAATTTTCATGGTTAATAAAGCCAAACAATGGATCGTTGAAAACGATTTTGACTTTATTATTACCGGTGAAGTCATCGGTCAACGCCCCATGTCGCAAACCAAATCAAAAATGCCCATCGTGGCAAAACAGTCTGGGGCCGATGATTTATTACTGCGTCCCATGTGTGCCAAGAATCTACCCGCAACCCGCCCGGAGATTGAAGGTTGGGTCGATAGAGAAAAGTTATGTGATATTACCGGACGCTCACGCAAGCCACAAATAATAATGGCAGAGAAGTTTGGTATTGATGATTATTCACAACCGGCGGGTGGTTGCTGTTTTCTGACGGATAAATACTATTCGGCAAGACTGGTCGATTTATGGAAAGCTCAGGGTAGCAAAGATTACGAACTGGATGACGTGATGTTGTTAAAAGTCGGTCGACATATCAGACCCGAAAAGCATTTCAAATTGATTATCGCCCGGGAAGAAGGTGAAGGACGCTTTTTGGAGGGCTATAAAAAAGAGTTTACCAGTATGCATTGCTTAAGCCATACCGGGCCGTTAGCCTTGATTGACGGTACAACGTCTGCTGAGGATTTATATTTGGCAGCCAGAATTGTTGCCCGCTACGGTCAGGGTCGCCATGCCGAACAAGTCGATATTAAGGTCAGGGACAAAGATGGCTCGGAAAGAACGCTTCAGGTTAAACCGTTAACAAACGAAGAAATACCCAAGGAATGGTATGTTTGAGGTTAAAGGTACAATGTACAAGGCGAAAGGGATTGGTTTTTTGCCATTCGCACTTTGCCTAGGCACCTTGAACCTTGCCCCCTTTAACCTTTAACCTGCCCTTATAAATGATTAAAGAAACCCTAAATGCACGGCGCCTGCTTTGTCCGTTGCCTGTTATACGTACCCAAGATAAGGTTAAACAACTGAAAGCGGGCGACCAGTTGGAAGTTATTTGCACAGACCCCGGTGTTATGCAGGATATTCCGACGTGGTGTCGTATTAATGGTCATAAAGTATTGGAAACCAAAGTCTGCGATCATGAATATAGCATTACTCTTGAAGTCGGCGCGTAATGGCTGAAATTCTTAACGCTGCAAAAATGGATAAACTAAAGACCAGAGCCAGTTATGTAGGCGCAGCGGTTAATGTTTTTCAGACACTAATCAAAATCAGTTTTGGCATTCTGGGACAATCAGCGGCGTTAATCGCCGATGGCATTCATTCCTTATCGGATTTACTCAGCGATCTTTTAGTGATTATTGCGGTTAGATTGGGAAGCCGCGAAGCAGATCATGAGCATCCTTATGGGCATCGCCGTTTTGAAACAATCGCAACTGTTATTTTAGGCGTCAGTTTAATTGCCATTGGCGGTGCCATTACCTGGTCAGTGATGAATCGAATGGCGCACCCTGAACATCTCCCTGTGCCCAATGTACTAGGCATGGGCGTTGCTGCGGCATCTATTTTGGTGAATGAATGGCTGTATCATTACACCAAACGAATTGCTAAAAAAACCCGCTCAAAATTATTAATGGCCAATGCGTGGCATCAGCGCAGTGATGCCATTTCATCGATTGTCGTATTATTTGGCATAGGTGCTGTCATCTTGGGCTATCCACTGGCCGATGCCATTGCCGCCATTGTCGTGGCATTAATGGTTGCCAAAATTGGCTTGAGTCTGGTTCTTGAGAGTATCAAAGAATTGGTTGATACCTCATTGCCGCCCAAACTTATCTCCGAAATTCGCAAAACCATCATGGCTATTGATGGTGTTGAAGGCATTCATTTATTAAGAACCCGGCAAATGGGCGAGGACGCGTTGATTGATGCCCATATCGTTGTTGATCCTCGCATCACCGTTTCCGAAGGCCATAGCATCGGCGATACCGTCAGGGATGAACTAATCAGCCGTTTTGATGATGTCATGGATGTGTTGGTGCATGTTGATCCTGAAGATGATGAAGGTTTATTTGAATCCGGAAAACCGCTTACACGGGCAGATGTTCAGGTGCTATTGGACAAGTATCTGGTGGAGTTTAAAACAGCGATAGAAGATTTTAGAATCCATTACTTAAACGGACAAATTGAAGTCGAAATTATTTTACCGTTTGCCCTTAGCCAGCAACCGCAGTTATTAGCGGCGCTAAAAAAGCAATGCAAGCGCATGAAGACAAGGGTAAGAAAAATTAAAAACGTCACCCTATTTTTTAAACACAATGAGGATTAATTCATGGCAGTAGGACAGTGCGATTTCCCAAACATGCTTAACATCGCTGGAATAGCGCTAGGCACAACCTGTGCCGGTATCAAGCAAACCATTAAGGATGATCTTTTGGTCATTCAAATGGCCGAACAATCAACCTGTGCTGCCGTGTTTACCCAAAACGCGTTTTGTGCCGCGCCCGTCCATGTTGCAAAAGCCAATCTGGCTCACCAACCCCGCTGGTTGCTGATTAATTCGGGCAATGCCAACGCCGGAACCGGTACACAGGGTATGCAGGATGCTTTGCTTTCTTGTACTGAATTGGCAAAAGTCGCTGGTGGCACTGCCAATCAAGTACTGCCTTTTTCTACGGGCGTGATTGGACAACCGTTGCCGGTCGCCAAAATTACAGCCGCTTTACCCGCCGCCATAAAAAACCTGTCACTGGCTAATTGGGACAAAGCCGCGCGTGCGATTATGACCACGGACACATTTCCTAAAGGCGTTTCTAAAACCATTACCCTGTCAGGACAGCCCGTCACCATTAACGGCATTTCCAAAGGTGCCGGTATGATTCAGCCCAATATGGCGACCATGCTGGGCTTTATGGCCACCGATGCAAAAATTAACCAGGCGCTATTGCAGAACTGTTTGGCCTTGGCTGTTGAACAATCATTTAATCGCATTACTGTGGATGGCGACACCTCGACCAATGATGCCTGTGTATTGATGGCAAGCGGTTGTTCAGCGGCACCGGAAATTACTGCGGACACTGAAAATTATGCCCTTTTTGCCGAGGCGGTTCTGGATGTTTGCAAACAACTGGCAGAAGCCATTGTTCGGGATGGCGAAGGCGCAACCAAGTTAATACGTATCGTTGTTAAAGAAGCGCTGCATGATGAAGAAGCCGTGCGGGTCGGTAAAACCATCGCCCATTCACCGTTGGTAAAAACCGCTTTTTTTGCCAGCGACCCTAATTGGGGACGCATTCTTGCCGCAGTGGGTCGTTCCGGTGTCGAAAACATGGTACTGGAAAATGTCCAGATTTTTTTAGACGACGTGTGCATTGTTAAAAATGGTGGCCGTGATGATAAGTACACCGAAGAAGCCGGACAACAAGTCATGAACCAGGAAGAAATTACCGTCACCGTTAAACTCGGTCGTGGCGTAGCGATTCAAGCAGTTTTAACCTGTGACCTTTCTTATGATTATGTAAAAATCAATGCCGAATATAGGACTTAGTGGCAGGTGCAAGGTTAAAGCCCCTTAAGCGTGACGGAGTTTGCAACCCCGTTACTCACGCTTTGAAATTTATTGAAGTTTTCAAACGTTTCGGTCGGGGTTAAAAACCCCGACCGGCATCTGTGGAGACTTTTTAAATATGCCTACAGTTTTTGGTTTAATTCCATTCTAACTACCCCACTATGAAACGACTTCAAGTTGCTGTAGGTGTTGTAAAAAATGTCGAAGGACAGGTTTTAATTTCCTTGCGTGACCAATCATTGCATCAAGGTGGCTTGTGGGAATTTCCCGGCGGCAAAATTGAACAGGGCGAATCTGCGAAACAGGCCTTGGCGCGAGAACTTAAAGAAGAGCTTGATATTACCGTCATAGCGGCAACGCCTCTGATAACGGTTAAGCATCAATATCCGGATTTGGCGGTACAGTTACAGGTGTTTTTAGTGGAGCATTTTTCTGGCGTCGCTAAAAGCTGTGAAGGTCAGCTTTTCAAATGGATCAATCCAGCCAAATTGACAGACCATGACTTTCCCGCTGCCAATCAACCCATTATCACCGCCGCCCAATTGCCACCCTATTATGCAATTTTGGACGATGCGGATGAATCGCTGTTATTGATCAACCTGCAAAAAATTGTCAGTCGCGGCATTAAGTTAATTCAACTACGATTAAAAACTATATCACACCAAACCCTTCATTCGTTTCTTGAACAAGCAACCCCTTTATGCCGACAACAAGGCGTCTTGTTATTAATTAATTCTGCCGTTAACAAGGCTGCCCATTTTTCCGTTGATGGCATTCATTTAACCAGTCGAGATTTAATGTCTGCCAATAAACGCCCGACATTGCTTCAAAACACATCAAAACAGGCGCGCTGGGTTGCCGCTTCCTGTCATAATCTGCAACAACTACTCCATGCACAAGCGATAGGGGTCGACTTTGTTGTTTTAGCGCCCGTGTTAGCCACAAAAACACATCCAAAAACCGAGCCATTAGGCTGGGAATCGTTTGAAAAACTGGTTACTCAAGTTAATCTGCCTGTTTATGCCTTGGGCGGCCTATCTGAATCCGCTTTGGATAAGGCACAACAAGCTGGCGCTCAGGGAATATCTGCAATCAGGGCTTTTTTGGACTCATAAAAATGGTAAAAAGTCGAATACACTTAAAGAAGAAAGCCCAAACTGCGAAAATAAACTGCCAAGAGTGTGTTATAAGAAAAGGCACGATTGACCCATGAGTCGCCGGTATTTTAAGAAAAATGTCGATCAATTTGATTTGTTTGACCTGGTAGCCCAGCTCAGTGAAATAAAAGAATTTAGATCAGCAGAAGCCGAGTTAAGTATGGTTTACTGGCTCAGGCAGTCAGAGTTAAATATGATCGAAACTAAAAAAAAGAGCACGCCAACGTGGACGCAGGTATCGATTGAATCAATTTTTGATGATGTGTTGTAAGTATCAGCGGTTTGGTTTGGGATGACGGTAATTCGTATTATTCGAGCCGAAACCAATAGCGATAAATGCTTATTATTTCCGACTCTGCTTGATACCAATCCTCTTCTTCATGGCCTGGTTCAAAGCCTCTTTTTTCGGCTCGATAATAAGCGTTTACGGAAATCATTTTAAAAAATTCATCTTTTAAGTCTGCATTACCGCTGTAATAAAGTAATGATTTATATGCCATATTTAAGCCTCATTTTATAAAAAAAATAATGGTTAATTTAAATTTTTACGGCTAGACTACACTTTTTTAAAACACTTTACCCATAAATAATATGGCTATGACTTGGCAATACCAGCCATGTCCAAATCAAAAGTTTTTGCGATGCATCAACATTATTCATACAGGTCAGGAATAACGACTGTCATGACGGATTGTAAGCGCTAACGCCATTAATCAACAATGAAAAATCAGGACATATTAAATAATTTATCCTGATTAATTTAAAATAATATCCCTACTCTTTGAATTACTTAGCCATATTGACGAATAGCCTTGTTACTGTGTCCTGCAGGGAACAAAATAAATTTCAGGGAGCAGAGCCTCCGCTCGACACGGAATAGTCAGACCGATTATTGACTAGGCCGAGCTGGGGCTCAGCGTTCCCGGGATCAATAGGCCAGTTTTATTTATCTACGCCGGTTTAAATTGATAACAAAATAACCGTAACTATTATCTCTACATTAACTCCAGGCGACCTATACTTTACGTAGGTAAAATCGCAAATTTCTTAAAATTTCTTTTTCCCATGCAGGCGGCCTAGTCGCTTTGGGTTGTTCACCTGATTAAACAAACGTAAATAACGGAGCCTCCATGTCCTTGTTTAAACAACTGTTACTGTTAATATCGGTCTTTTTTTTAATACTTTTTAGCGTCAACTTTACGCTAAGCATCAACAATATTAAAACCTATCTTGAAGTTGAATCGCAAGGTCACGCTCAGGATACGGCAACCTCGTTGGGACTATCACTAAGTCCCCACATGTCTAATACCGCCGACCCCATAATTAAAACACTGGTTAGTGCCATTTTTGATCGAGGGTATTATCAGGAAATTCGATTGGTTGATGCCAACGCTAAGGAATTGGTTTCTCTGAGTAATGATAAAGGCGTTGAAGGCGTACCCGATTGGTTTATCGATCATTTACCGATGTCCCCAATAACGGCGGAAAGCGAAATCAGTTCTAATTGGCTGAGGAGCGGCGTGGTGTATGTGACCATAAACCCCTCTCTTGCTTATAGTAAGCTCTATAAACAAGCAAAAACTTCGTTTTACTATTCACTAATAACACTGCTGGTTTCAATCGGTTTGTTAATGCTGTTATTACGGATAACATTGGCATCCTTAAAAAGAATTAATGAATGTGCGCTGCATATTAGCGAAGGTCATTTTGAAACGATAGAAAACCTGCCTTGGACCACTGAAGTTAAAAATATCACGATCTCGATAAATGCCATGTCACGAAAAATAAAAAGCTCTATTATTGCGCTTAACAACAAACTGGATGAGATGGGTGCAAACCTGTTGCGCGACGATTTGAGCGGACTTTATAAAAAATCTGTGTTCGAAACCGATATGATGAATCTGATGATGGCTTATAGTCCGGCTTATTTGATGATCATTAAGGTAGATAGCTTACCAGATCTCATTAAAGATCGAGGGGATAACGCAATAGACCAACTTCTGAAAGCGTTTGCCACCACCTTGAAACAAGCGGCCGAACGTTACCCGGAAACCCCCATAAAAATCTACCGTTTTTACGGTGGCGAATTTGCAATGCTGATTAATAACGGTAACAGTGAACAAATTGAATCCATCGCTAAAGTATTAAGCAATGATTTTTTGGAATTGGGCGAAAAACAATCAAAAGCTGATTTGGCGCATATAGGTGTAGCTCGTGTTAATCCGGTATGCACTCCGGCAATGATGCTCGACTCTGCGCATGAGGCTTATGAGCAGGCAAGGTTAATCGGCGCAAATAGTTATTACATGCGTGCCGATAATAATTTTGCCAAGGACATTGAAGAATGGAAAGAATTAGTATTCAACTGCATTGATAACACAGACTATTCGCTGTCGTATGCCGGACAAATAAAGAACTTTGAAACAGATCAACTCCTCATGGAAGAAGCTGTTATTCAAGTGCATGACAAGAACGGCCAATTAGTCGCCATTGGGCCTTTTATTGCAATGGCCGAGAAACTTGCCAAAATTATTGATCTTGATAAAGGTGTCATCAATAAGGTGCTTGCTCATATTCTAAGCGGCCCAATTTCTCATGTCATTGCCGTTAACTTGTCTATCGACACCATCAAAAATATCGACTTTCGCCTTTGGCTGAAAAATATTTTCAAAAACAATCCATTGGTAACCAGGCAACTGGTGTTTAGTTTTTCAGCGTATGCAGTTACCAAGGAACTGGAAATATGTCTCGATTTTATTCAAGTGATACATCAATGGGGCGGCAGGGTTATGATTAAGCGTTTTGAGTCGCAATCAATGTCGCCTGAAGTTACAAAAAAGCTTAATCCCGATTTTATCCGGCTTGCCAGAGAAATAGGCAAAGGTATTAGCCTGTCCCCGCAAAAACAGGAGTTTGTGCTGGCTTTACGGCAAATGGGCGACTTGTTGGACATCATTGTGCTTGCTGAAAATGTTCAAACTGATGACGACTATGATTCTTTAAAGGCGACAGGAATTACCGGTGCCAGTCGTTAAATATCGACTTCTGATCGGTTTCATTATTGTTGTTATCGCGGGTCTTGGCGTTATCCGTGGTTTTTTTTCAGAACCCGATAAAAATGAAAATTGGTTGCCGCTTCCACCCGTTATGCTGGATAAGATTGAGCGCAAATATGGCCTGGCGGCAAGGCAACGCTTTATTGATTGGCAACAACTGATGGTTACCGGAAAAACGCTTCCGGAACGAGACAAGCTACAACAGGTTAACGATTTTTTTAATCGTCATATAACCTTTTCAAGCGACCTTGTTGTCTGGCTAAAAAACGACTATTGGGCTACGCCTGTCGAACTTTTAGCCAAAGGTGCCGGTGACTGTGAGGACTTTTCGATCGCCAAATATTTTACACTGATAGAAACCGGTGTTGACGAAAGCAAGCTGCGAATTACTTATGTCAAGGCGTTACAGCTTAATCTCCCACACATGGTACTGACTTATTTTGAATCTCCCCAAGCGGTACCGTTAGTATTGGACAACCTGATGCCGAACATCAGTTCTGCGACAGAACGCAGTGATTTATTACCGGTGTATAGTTTTAATGGTAGCAGTTTATGGCTGACTAAAATAAAGGAAAACAGTCAGCCTGTTGGTAACGTAGATAGACTCAATATGTGGACTGATCTTAAGCAACGGATGTTGGAAAAAGTATTTTGATACTGACTGTGGAAGCGACGCGACGGTGGCTTCGCTCCCACGAAGTATAATCTGGCATGACGGGCATAGGTATCTACACAAGTCCTACTACTCCTTCTCCAAAAGGAGAAGGTTGGGATGAGGGGAATGTAACTGCTTGATTTTATTCTCCTCACCCCAACCCTCTCCAACAGGAGAGGGAGCTAAGCCCTGCCGTAACTCATTGTTTTATTATGAGTAAAGCTGTGTAGATACCTATGAATGACGGGGCAGATAACATCCCTTGAAGGAATGGACTCTATAAAATCATCTCGCATTAAATAGGTAACCCAAAACAGAATAAAGCTTAACGACCTATTATTCAGGAAAGATATTTAATGGCTATCAACTTCAGGTATCGGTTTACGTGCACTATGACAGCCGAGCATCCCTGAAAATATGGCTTTTGCGGAAATATCGCAATAGCCTTGCTCTTTAAGCAGAACAGACAGTTCTTCGGTTGAATAAAAAATTTCCAACGCATTAATAAAATACTGAATCAGATTATAAGCTGCCGGACTGCTACGAAACAGCAAGCCGGTACCACTAAGACACATACGCAGATAAGCGTAGTAAAGTTTTTCAACGACCCGATTACTGGGTCTTAACATATCGCAGTGGTAAAAGTGCCCACCCGGCTTAAGGACACGATTAATTTCGCCAAACATGTGTGCAATTTTTAAATGGCGAGAGGCAAACTGCAAGGTGACGACATCAAAGTGATTATCGGGAAAAGGTAACGTGTGAACATCTGCAATCACGCTATTAATATGAAAACCCAAGCTTTCAGCACGCTGCCGCCCGACTTCCTGCATGTCGGTACTGCGATCAATGGCATAAACGTCCAGAGTCGGTTCGCGTTTAAGCAAAGCAATACCAATCGCATTAGTCCCAGCACAAACATCCAGTACGCGCTGGTTTGGCTGCAATTCAATCATCGACATAAAGGTTCGTAGAAACCAGTTCCAGCAACCTAGACTGGCGACTTGATTACCACGATCGTAATACGGCGCAATATTTTTAAAAGCATCATTCAGTTGTTCAGACCACACAATGCTAAAAGCGGATTCTCGAACTTGTTCACGGTTGTTAAGGGGTGGTAAAGCCATAGATATAAATCTCTGTTAATTAAAGTTATTGGTTTCCGCTCGTTCTCAAGCTAGAGTTTCACTGCACCCAGTTAAGCGCCAGTTAGTTAAAAAACGGGAGTGCAATCGCTTTAGCTGTTGCCTACAAAACAGCTAAAGCGGTTTTACCCCAGCAGCAGTATTATATTGTTAAGATACTTAATTGTGGGCAGTGAAGCTGGCACTTCGCAACCAGCGAACAAGAGCCGTTATTTTTTGACCCAGCGTGGCAACCACATTTGCGCAAAGGAGGTGGCAAACATAACCATCGCTGCCAGGCTATAGCCTAAACCGCCAATCATGGTAAGCCAGGCACAAGATGGCCAGAACTTCGTCAGCCACCAAGAGGCAACATCCAGCACCAGAAAAGCAAAAGGCGTTGAAATCAGAATCAGTTTCCAAAACTGATTAAACTCTGCAAGACCGAAAATAGCTCCGACAAACAGAAAAATAAAGCTGATGCCAAACAAATGAATATGAGAAACGCGCGTCAACGAGGCAATGCTGGCACCATGATCGGTTTCGGCCAAGCTTATTGCTACATCAAGTTTGCTCACTTCCGGTAAACCGGATTCAGCATCATGACATTTAGCGCAGTGCTTCTCAAGTAAAGGCCCTACAGTGTTCCACTGAGCAACCGGCGTTTCGTCACGCACCCATTTAATCAAGATAATATTAACGTCTCCCGGCGCTTTATCCTTCATTTTACCGGTGAGTGCGGCTTCAAGCTTGGAACCTGAGCGATTGCCATAATAACTGTAAACAATATCATCCATCGACAAGCCCGGCTTGCCATCTGCCTTGCCATGCGTGAGCATAATCTGGGCACCCGCCATGCACAAACCCAAACCGACCACCAGTAAAAATCCGGTGAACAACACTCGGTAGGTCAAAGACAGTGTTCCTAAGGTTAAATCATCCTTCGTTCCGGTCATTTTTCTGCGCCTAAAAGTTATATAGTAAGACAACCCCAGCAAAAAGATAGAGTTGGTTGAAGCTTGCTTAGCGGTGTTAAATTCGCCTTAAAAATAACCTAGTTATCAAGTAATTAAACGTGACGGGGATTGAAACTTAAAACGTTTCGATCTGGATTGCAAACCCCGACCAGCATCCCTGTAATAATGACTCCCCAATCTACCTGAAGCAGCAACTATTTTATTAAAATGCGTAACTATAAGTCAGAGCGACTACATTAACCGTGTAATTCTGCGGCTGAAGGTTCGTTGGCATAAGACTGTTTGGCGTGGAACCAAACTGTTGTCCATTGTAAAAATAATCCGTGCTGTTTAATTTTTGGTAAAGGTAGGTTAAAGCCACTTTTCCATTTTTGAGGACTTTATAATTACCGGTAAGCTTTAGGCTGAGTAAGTTGTTATTAATATCCGGCAACGTTCCGCAAGTAAGCGAGGTTGAAATTCCACAATTTACATTATAGGGTACCTGAGTCGAATAGCTTGTTGCGTTCAGCGCATACGAAGCATCACCGATGATTTCCAGCTTTCCATTCAGCATTCCCCCATGCCGGGCAAGAAGTCCAAAGGTGTTACTGTTGTCGACAAGCTTATTAGTCCACGTGCCATTTGGCACCGAATTGGCAACAGGCGCAGTTGTTAAGCTACCGCCGTTCCGTAGATTCCGCTGACCATTTTGCCAGCTCCAATAGCCGGAAATACTGCTATTTTCAGCGTAGCTATAAGTGGCATCAACATTAACACCGGTTGAATAGCCATTCTGTACACCTAATGTTGCGTCATATTGATCATAAGTGTAACGACCATTCAAACCCAAATCCAGTTTTTGGGTAACCTGCCAGTTGACACCTGCTTTACCCAAATTCTGGTTACGGTTTGCGTAGGGGTAAGCGACATAATCCAGGTAATTACCTCCATTAAGGACAGAACTAGCAGTACCAACGGTTGTGATTGCATAATTTCCAGAATTGGCCTGGTAATTTTTATCGAAGTTTGCACGACGGTTGGCATAAGTGTATGCCTGCGTTAAAATTGACATCTTCAAGCGCTTTTAAGCGATAGGTTAAGCCAATTTTATCCTCGTCACTGCCCGGCCTGGAAATACATTGAGCCCCACCGACTACGCCATTACACCAGCGATTAATCTTCTCGTGCTCATAAGCCAGAGCCAGATTTTGTGCCTTAGTCAAGCGATAAGATGCCACTGCTTCGACTTGTGTTTTCCTATTACTATAGGGTGTATTGATGCCTGTGTAATTTGCATTACCTGCACCATTAGAATTAATCGCCCTATAAAGGTAGGCAGCAGAATCCGTGCGGTTGTCGCGCTCATTGAATTTAAACCCAGTGCTCAAAGTAAGATCCTTGATACTCTGATTGGTCAGTTTTAAGTCACCGTGAGTGGTTTGTACAACGCCATTCAGCGACGAGGCCGGCAATCCGCCCCACATCATATTAGCTGAAGTCCCGTTGACTTGCGTGATATTGGTCGGCGCGTAACTATTGTTTTGCGTGTTATAGCAGTAAGAAACCCCGCCAGCCAGTTTGGTCGCGGACGAAAAATTATAATTACCGGTCAGAATACTTTTACTACAAAACTATCACTCATAGGTTTTAAGGATAGCAGAATTATTATGCTTGTAATGGCCTTGCAGTCAGTCAATGAACTCACTTTTTAGGCGAAAAAGACATCACAGATCTATACAGTACCGTAACGAACGGCTGCCCGTTTACGAAATGATTCAATCATTGAATCGCAAAGTTGTTTAAATAAACCACCTAAAGCCAGATCCAAAACTATGTTGGAAAAAAGGAATTCAAAGTGCAGCGAAATAATACACTCATGTGTTCCTAGCGGGGTAAATCGCCAGATGCCTTTGAGTGCTTTGAAGGGGCCATTTTCCAGATTAATTGTTATAGAGCGGCCTTTTTCCATGGCATTAACCGTAGAAAATTTAAAGCCGATTTCACCCTTGGCGATTTTCATGGTCGCTCTGGATTTATTATCCGACTCCTCGTGAACTTCTGAAAACGTACATAACGGTATAAAATTGGAATAGTCATTAATATCATAAACCAAATCGTACATTTGATCCGCTGAATAGGGAACGGTTACTTGCTTATTGATACTGGACATGATGTTTTACATGTGACAAAAAGTATGAAGAGCGTCAGTTAGTAAGTATTCACCTCCCCCTTTGAAAAAGGGGGATTGAGGGGGATTTATCTAATAAAATCTCCCCTAACCCCTCTTTTTCAAAGAGGGGGACTGAATAGTTACGTCAGTTATGTATGGCATAATTTACGGGTTACGTCGACATGAAGTCAATCAACATTACTCAATATCAATGTGTACTTCATTACGCCTAAGAAATGGCATTGTCCAAGGTGGATCATAAGCTGCTGAACGTGAGGAAGAAAGGGCTTTATAATTCTGTTGGGCTAACCAGTTTTTTAAAGTCTCGGTGTTTTCTTCAATACCCGATTCACACAGGCGGCCAGTATATTGAATAACCGCGACTTTTTTTTCGGGTAGCGCTTTAATGATGACCGCTTGATCATTAGGCACTGGCGCAGTTAAAACTGAATACCCCTTCGGAAGTACAAAAGCCATTAGCCAAACATCACCGGATTTTTGCTGAATAACCGGTGCCGTCATGGCCAAGGTTTCAGTTTGTTGCTCTTGAATAACGGGCGCTGTCATCGCCATTTTTTGTTTTTTTTGGTTGTTGCCAAAAATATAGCCGGCAAGACGTTGGAAGCCCTGATTACTACTGTTTTTATAATCTGCAATAACTTCTGTTTCCGCGACCACCAGCGCCGGATAGCGTCTAATTTGGATGTGCCCGTAATCATTAAGCACTTGATAAGCTGGCTGATCTGCCGTGCGTATGCCAAACACACTACAACCCGTCAGGAAAATACTCGTTAAAACCGTAATCAATTTCTTCATTGGATATCCTTAAGGAAGGGCAGGAATCAGCTGAACAAACATCAATCAAGCCGAATTGGTATAAATCATTATAAGCTACGAATTAAATTTTAACCCGTTTCTGGCTAAAGGTCTTTGCTAATCAGGACATCATTCATGGAGAAAACGGGGGTTTTAAACGTGCGCATTTAGGGCTTTAAGAAGTGATTTGATACTGGCATAAGATAAGTTATTTTCCGGAAATAACAAATAGGAAGGGTAACTTTCCGGCTGGAATTTTTTCCAGAAAACTTCGCGACCACCGAGATGAAAAACTCTTTTTGCAATTTGATAAATCCAGCGAGTGACTCCTTCAGAAAACTTGCTTAACCCGCTAATATACCCCAATTGTTCCGCTGGAACCGGGCCTATTATAACGAACTGACAATTCTCTTTTGCCAAAGCTTGAAGCGTAGAAATGACTAATAATTCTGAAATGCCATGAGGGGCGTCTTTAGTTATCATTACATTGTTTAGATGCCATCCATTATGTACTTGGAGCTGATTAAGCATTATTATTCCAACTATTTTTTCTCCTTGTTTGGCATAAAACCAGCGCTTACCCAATCGATCGTTAAACAAGGTAAAATCAGCTAAATAGACCTGAGGGCCTTGGCGTTCCTTTTGCCATGTTGTTGCAACGTCTTGTATTGCTTTTTCAATATTAAGATTATCTCCAGAGTATTCTTGTACCAAAGCCCCTTCCATTAATGCACGCTTCATTCTATTACGGACTATACCGGCTTTTGATCCTGCGTGGTCAACGGGATTGCTAAGGGGATTCAGAACAAACTTTTCTGCGAATTCAATCAAAACAGAATCAAGATTTTGGACTGCCCAATTAGCAAACTCTTTTGACACAATGAGATAAATAACCCCTATTTTCTGGATGCGGCAATACTGTTGAAATGCTTTGGCGAGTTCCTGCTTATCTGTTTCGGCGCAGACTGGATCTCCAAAGACCACGGCATTACAGCCTTCAAGGCGATAGCCAATGAGACCTTCTATGTGTGGATCAGAAAATATTTGGCATTCGGGCGACAAGATACCATCAGCATTGGTTTCGCCCCATTTACGCAAAAGACTTACTACCGCATTACGATCGAGAAACTGTTTTTTATTTTTTAATAGCGTTTTCATAAGGGTTTTACACGCAGGTTTATCTCATAATTTTTTTAATCTTGCGTTATTATATAACCTTAATAAATATAGGTAGTACCTATGAATCTGTGGCAACTTTTTCAGTGAATTTTTTGCCTTATTAAAAAAAAATTCTTAACTATTTTGAAACTGGCAACCTTTAATCTTTTGTAGCATCTGATAAACTCGCTCTATACACACGCATCAACGCGACAAAAGCGAGAAAATCATATAATCCGTGAATAATGACAGGAATTAATAAATTTCTGTCACCGCTATAATCTAAAGATAAGCCTAAATAAATCCCGACTAGAGCTGCCAATACGGCATAAAGTGGCGTTACTGCATGTACCAATCCAAAAACGATGTTACTGGCGATTAAGCCTGTCGTTATGCCCCATGAATTCTCTATCCAGGGCTGAATGACGCCGCGAAACAAAAGCTCTTCTGCTATTCCGGCTATGGCTGCCAGTATCAATAGATCGCTCCAGTGATAGCTATGTAATCCGGGCCCCAAGGTATTTAGCAGTAATTTCCTGATCTTGACTACCGATTCTCCCTGCAATTTTTCCAACGACAGAAACATTAAGAACAAAGGCAGTGTGCCTATCACGCCGTAAGCAATAGCAGTTTCCGAAAAATAAAGATGTTCGAACGGGTCAATATTGGCAACCCACCCCAAAAATATCGCTACTAAAATTAAAGAAGCCTCAAAATAACAGGCTGATTTAAAGAAGTCATCAAGTTTGAGCAGTGATTTAGCCATTGCGTGTAGTTGTAAAATTAAGGATGAGGCATTCTAAACAAAAATGGTTAAAATAGCTGTTTTGATTCATTATTATTCAATCTCATGCAGTGTTTTATCTATAAAAGCCTGAAAAAAGACTACCTTTATTTGTATATCGTTAACAAAGATGATTTTTCAAAAGTACCAGAGGCGCTGCTTAACAGCTTTGGAAAAATGGAATTTGTGATGGATATAGCGCTATCGCAAGAACGGAAGTTAGCGCGGGAAGATGCAGGAAAGATCATGGATAGCCTTAAGGTTCAAGGTTTTTTTGTACAATTGCCACCACAAAGAGAGACGGCATAAATACCGTCATTCTTTGCAAACTGGGAATCTGTCTTTATGCTTTGGGTAACGTAACCCCAATCTGCCCCTGATACTTACCGGCCCTGTCTTTATAAGAGGTCTCACACACTTCATCGCTACCAAAAAAGAGCATCTGAGCCACGCCTTCATTGGCATATATTTTTGCGGGAAGTGTTGTTGTATTGGAAAATTCCAAGGTGACGTGACCTTCCCATTCGGGTTCCAAAGGCGTGACGTTAACAATAATGCCGCAGCGTGCATACGTTGACTTGCCTAAGCAAATAGTCAGTACATCACGCGGAATCCGAAAATACTCAACAGTACGCGCCAATGCAAACGAATTGGGCGGAATAATGCAAACATCGGATTTAACATCGACGAAGCTGTTTGAATCAAAGTTTTTTGGATCAACAATGGCCGAATTGATATTGGTAAATATTTTAAACTCATCAGAGCACCGCACATCATAACCATAGCTTGAAGTGCCGTAGGAAATAACCCGACCCTGTTCAGAATCCCTGACTTGACCACTTTCAAACGGCTCTATCATGCCGTGCTGTTGCGCCATGCGGCGAATCCACTTGTCCGACTTTATACTCATGAAATACTAATTAGGTTAAAGGTTAAAGGTTAAAGGTTGATTATACCTTGTCCTTGCCACTACTGAACTTTGAATCTCAAGCATAGAGACCTTCGCTGATTAAGCGACATTATTTTCTGTAGGGCGTGCCATGCGCGCCTTGAAAACTAAGGCGCGCTTGGCGCGCCCTAGGACTACTGTTTGAAACTCAAGTATTTTGCACCACAATAGTAGGAAATCGGGTGCTAAAATCCTTGCTTTTTAATGCCAGCTTTGCCGCTGTTTTACGTGCAATTTCTTTGTAAATCTTGGCCGCACGTCCATCAGGTTCCGCCACTACGGTAGGCATTCCTGAATCAGCCTGTTGTCGAATCCTAATGTCTAGCGGCAGAGATCCCAGAAAATCAACCTTGTTTATATCGGCCATGGCAGCACCGCCACCTTCACCAAAAATAGCCTCGGCGTGACCACACTCGCTGCAAATATGCATACTCATGTTTTCAACAATGCCCAGTACCGGCACGTTAACTTTTGCAAACATTCCCAAACCGCGCTGGGCATCAATCAAGGCAATATCTTGGGGTGTTGTAACGATGACGGCACCACTAACAGGAATTTGTTGGGCTAAAGTCAGTTGAATATCGCCGGTACCGGGCGGTAAGTCGATGATTAAATAATCCACATCAACCCAGTTGGTATCTCTTAATAACTGCTGCAAGGTGTTGGTTGCCATAGGTCCACGCCAAATCATCGGCTGACCGGCATCAATCAAATAACCAATCGACATGGTTTGCACGCCGTAAGCCATTTTAGGCGTCATGGTTTTGTTGTCTACGCTTTCTGGATGGCCCGACAATCCCAACATGGTGGGAATGCTGGGGCCATAAATATCGGCATCAAGTATCCCGACCGTCGCCCCTTCTGCTGCTAATGCCAGCGCCAGATTAACCGCTGTCGTTGACTTACCGACACCGCCTTTGCCAGACGCTACGGCAATAATATTTTTTATATTAGGCTGAGGTTTTAAAGCCTGTTGTACCGCATGAGACAGAATTTTTACCGTCACATCAACCGTAACACTTCCTACTCCCTCCAGCGTTGCCAATAAATCTTCGACAGACGCTTTTAATTGTTCAATAGTACTTTTTGCAGGATATCCCAACTCCAGCTTAACGCTGACATTAGCACCCTCGATATGGATTGCTTTAACTGATTTTGCAGTAATCAAATCCACACCATGATTGGGATCGATAAAGGTTCTCAGTAGGTCTTCTACAGTCGTCTTTTCCAGGTATGCCATGATTATTTCCAGTAATTTTAGTCACTATGTTTTGTAAGTAAATTCAATTTCAACCGCTGAACCGACTTAAGATAGGGTGTATTCTACAGTTTTTTCAATAAAATTTATTTTTTAGCGGTGTTCTATTCTGTAGCAGTGTTCATTTTATGCGATAATCACCTAATTGTTTGTTTTCATATCCCTTAATTCTTTGCATCATGTCAGATAGAAAAATTCTCGTCACCAGCGCCCTCCCCTATGCCAACGGCCCCATACATTTAGGTCATTTGGTTGAATATATTCAAACCGATATTTGGGTACGCTTCCAAAAACAACGTGGCAACCACTGCTATTTCGTTTGTGCAGATGATACCCACGGAACACCTATTATGCTAAAAGCTGATCGGGAAGGTATTACACCGGAACAACTGATCGCTCAGGTTGGCAAGGAGCATTTGGCCGATTTTACTGAATTTGGTGTAGCGTTTGATAATTATCACAGCACGCATTCCGAAGAAAACAGGCTCTTTTCATCGTTGATTTATGAACGTTTGCGTGATGCCGGACATATCAGTTCACGCACGATTACCCAAGCCTTCGATCCGGTTAAAAACATGTTTTTGTCCGACCGTTTTATTAAAGGCGAATGCCCCAAATGCGGCGCGCACGATCAATACGGGGACAGTTGTGAGGCCTGTGGTGCAACTTATGCGCCCACCGAACTGAAAAACGCGGTTTCCACCATTTCAGGCGCAAAACCTGTTGACAAAGATTCTGTCCATTATTTTTTCAACCTGGCTGATTTTACCGAGATGCTCAGCGATTGGACCAGCGCCGGCCATTTGCAACCCGAAGTGCGTAATAAATTAGCTGAATGGTTAGAGAGCGGTTTGCAACAATGGGATATTTCTCGCGACGCACCTTATTTCGGCTTTGAAATTCCGGATGCTCCCGGAAAATATTTTTATGTATGGCTGGATGCCCCTATCGGTTACATGGCCAGTTTTAAAAATCTATGCGCTAAAAAAGAGCTGGATTTTGATGAGTACTGGGCACTGGATAGCACGACGGAGCTTTACCATTTTATAGGTAAAGACATTATTTATTTCCATGCCTTGTTCTGGCCTGCCATGTTAAGCGGCGCTCAATTTAGAACACCTACCGCCATTTTTGCGCACGGATTTTTAACCGTTAATGGTGAAAAAATGTCCAAATCCCGGGGCACTTTTATTACCGCAAGAACCTATTTGGATCATTTAAACCCGGAATATCTGCGCTATTATTTTGCCGCCAAACTAAGTGCCGGCGTTGATGATATAGACCTGAACTTTGATGATTTCAGTCAACGAGTTAACTCTGATCTGGTCGGTAAAGTCGTTAATATAGCCAGCCGTTGTAGCGGTTTTATCAGCAAGCGCTTTGCCAATACATTATCGGCTACTTGTTCTGAACCGCTGTTATTTAAAGATTTTATTAACGCCAACAAACAAATCTCAGAGTTTTATGAAACCCGTGAATTTGGCAAAGCCATGCGTGAAATTATGGCGCTGGCAGATAAAGCCAATCAATATATTGATGAAAAAAAGCCTTGGTTAATTGCCAAGCAGGAAGGTAATGATACCGAGTTACACGATGTTTGCTCGATGGGAATCAACCTGTTTCGTTTACTGACTGTTTTTCTAAAACCGGTCATTCCTGCGTTGGTGAAGGAAGCCGAGCACTTTTTAAACATCGATTCACAAGCGTGGCCAGTCGATGCACAGCCTTTGTTAAACCATACCATTAACGACTTCAAACCATTAATGACTCGCGTTGAAGCCGATAAAATTGCTGCGATTGTTGAGGCATCCAAAGAAAATCTGGAAAAAACCGCTGATCAACATACCCGCGTTGCGGCCGAGAAAAAATTTGAACCCATAGCGGACACGATTGAATTTGATGACTTTGCCAAACTGGATTTACGTATTGCCAAAATCATCAAAGCCGAATCGATAGAAGGCTCTGATAAACTATTACAACTGACTGTTGATATAGGCGACGAAACCCGCAATATATTGGCCGGTATTAAATCCGCTTACGCACCGGAAGATCTTGAAGGCAAATTGACCCTCGTTATCGCTAATCTGGCACCCAGAAAAATGCGCTTTGGCAACTCTGAAGGCATGGTATTAGCCGCTGGTCCGGGTGGTAAGGATATTTGGATTTTAAGCCCGGCTAAAGGAGCTATTGCCGGAATGCGCGTAAAATAAACATAATTATTCATCCCCTCTTTGAAAAAGAGGGGTTAGGGCTAGCCCCTACAAGAGGGTATTGATTTTTAGTTGGAGCTGACTGCCAGCTCAAGACCCCTATGTATAGAACCTAACTATGATAGAAACATTTAATTTCGACCTGTACCCAGTAGCTATTGAAACATAAGGCCGAGCTAAGCGACTGAGTGGCGTGCACAGCACGCAACGTAACAATCGGGCGCAACATTACTAAGGAACAAGCACGAAATAACTTGAGCAGCTTATAAAATTGCCGCTTCCGGCATGGCGACATAATTCCATTACCCCAGATCCCGACTTTGATAAATCTAGCGGCGATTTTCGGTATCAGTGAGTCGTATTGTCATAAGGTTTATGCCCGTAGTGCAAGACTATTGGCCAACATCGAAAAACTCCCAACCGCAAGGTACTGTTGGAAGATCCCATTGCCACCGTAGCCATTGATGTTTCAGACCAGCCTATGGAGCGGCCTGTTAAAAACCAGAAAGCGTACTACTCAGAAAAAAAACGCCATACGATCAAAACACAGCTCGTGATGTGCCTATTAACGCTGATTATGCTATCTGTGGTGATGGGTAAAGGCCAGCAACATGACTTTTCGGTTTTCAAAGACAGCCGCCTATTGTTGCATCCCGATGCCCTGTTGTTGACGGATTCGGGATGGCAAGGGATACACAAATACCATCAGAACTAGATCCTGCCTATCAAAAAGACAAAAGACCAACCTCTTTCGGCAGAAGACAAAGCCCACAATAAAAGACTATCAAATCAACGTGTTTTTCATTGAGCATATCAATCGTCGATGCAAGATTTTCAGGATCGTCAAAGATGTTTATCGGAGCAAGCACAAGCATTACTCATTGACATGAAATTTAGTGGCGGCTCTTGTTAACTTGCGCTATGACTGTATTTAGGAAAGATGTCTAATGTTTTCGTGATTCATAATTGTGTTTCTAAGAAGAACGGCTGAAATAAAAAATTTTGGCATTAAAATGTGTATTAACCCACCTGACAACTAAATTCACTTATCAAAGCCGTATAATTACCCTTCTTACCCACATTGACTTCGGCGCTTGTTCCTGCTAAATGATGGTTTTCCGCCAAGTCTTTTGGGTGTTTGAGTAAATCTTTTAATCGTTGATCAAAGATTTTCGATTCTTCATTGGCGGACATATCGACACGGAAAATTTTATTAGTGTTATTGCCGTAACACAGCAACCCTATGCCGACAAGATGATGTTTCGCATCCAAAGTCTCAAGGTGCTTTGCGGACAATCCTAATTTCGTAAAATCGGCTATGACTTTTTGCACTGACTGATGACCCAGATGTGTGGTCGGCACATGCGGCACGATGTCGTTGCCAAATTCGATGCGATGAATCGGAATGTTTTTGGGAATGGCATTGGCGATAGCTTGATTGCTGGAGCGCGGCGCAGCGAAGGTGTAAGTGGCTTTCACATTAAAACCTGCGGCACTGAATGCCAGTGTGGCTAATGCTGCTTCGGCACCGCCTTGGCTGTGACCCGTGATATACAAATCACGGCTTTTACCGCCATTGCTGTTTAAAACCTCAATCACTTTTTCCTGAATGCCTTTCAATTCTTTCAGAAACCCCTCGTGAACCAACCCATCTTTGCCTCCGAGGTCAATAACATCATTAGTTCCCGCAATACCCAATTGATTTTTCGTCATTTTAAACGGAACCGGAATAAATTCGGCATTTTTGGCCCAATCTTCTATCGATTGCTTGCCATTTTTAGCGTTGTTGAATTCGGTTTTGGTCCCCATGTAGGAAACGATATTCTTGTCGGAATAACATACAACACAAGCCACCGAGGTTGAATTTTTACCTTTACCATCTTCTAAATGGATGACTTTTGGATTACCTCTATTGTTAATCCAGGCCAAGGATTCAATCATATCTTGCTTCTCCTTGCTATCATCTGGAAATGTGGCCGAGTAGGTATATCTGCAAATTTCCAATAATAACCGGGCGAACTCCCTATCGAAATTGCCACAAGCGGCAAGTTTAGCATCGGATTGCAACGCTGTTGCGAATGCTAAACGCGGCAAGCCAGCGGCTACAAATAAACCTAGTGCCGTTTGCTTCAAAAAAAACCTACGACTTGATCGATGAGTTGAGTTCATGGCATTACTCCTATATTTATTAAAATCGAAATTACGCTTTTTTTAAAAATAACTCTTTTTCCAATTCCCGACGCTTGACTAAACCGGGTAATATCTTGCCACCGCCATGCACCCATTTGCAGAGTTCATTAGCTGCTTCTTCATATTGTTGCTGATTCAGTAATTTCAATAAAGTGCTATTTCTGAGATTTTGTGCGCCGGCATTGTAGGCGAAATCCACAAGAGCGTCAAATTGGTTTTGGTTTAACGGTACACTGACATAACGATTTACAGCCGCCTCATATTCATTCAGAGTGGTTTTCATGATTTCATCGGCCTGCTCTTGGGTAATCGGCGGATCACTTAAGGTGACCGAACGGCCGTCAGCATAACGTGTCGAGCCGTAACCGATAGTGGGTATGCCTGCAGGGCATGGATAGGGTTTTGGACTGAACCCTTCGCAACTTCTAATGATGCTCAAACATTGGCTGGATACTTGCATAAAAACACCCTTTTTTTATAAAAAATGAAAATGGTTAAATTAAAATCAATGACCAATTATTCATTGCCAACATAAGTGGTGGTGCCGGTTGAAATTTGACAATTTTGAGTCATTATTACCAGAACTCGACTGACCAGTGTGATTTTTTTAGACCATTGATTAACTGGATATTAAAAATTAAATTTCATAATCAAATTTCAACCGGTACAGCTGGTCAATTTTCAATCGGTGCCAAAAGGTAATACATAGGATATCGTAAAACAGTTGTTTTCCGTACACTCATATAACACACTGCCGTATATTTACGGACGAATATGCACAGTACCCAAAATGACCGTGCTCCAGTTGAGCACAATATTTAATTTTTAGACTATTACCCCCAATTATTCTTTTGTGTCTCACATTCTCAACTTACAATTCCCGGAAAAAAGTAAAGAATGAAAAACATTGCATAAGCACTAGCTGCAAGAATAAGGATGAGTGTTGCGCTTCTATAGAGAGGCCAAGCAATTGCCCAAAGTCCTTGCCGTGGCCCCATCAAAATTTCTCGCAATCCATCTGGATTCAAGGCAAGAATACTCTGAATTCCCTCAAGGCGTTTCCTGTTCTGATACTGCGTATAACAAAAGAAAATTAGACCAGCGACAATAAATAAAAAAAAAGAGATAAGAAGAACGGCTCTTGAAGAGGTTGGTAATCCTTCAAGTTTGACTTGAGATAAAGTAAAAGCTGGAAGTGCAAAACAAATGGATACGAATACCATTACTTGCTTACTATCCTGTGAATAGATATCGAGAAGCAGCTTAATTTTTTCAGCGTTTTGTTGCTCCATATCTCTCATATGATCTATATAAGTCTAACTTTATGCTAGGATAAAAAACGGTGTGTTATGCGTCAACTCATACCCTGCCGATGCCGTGATCTAAGAATGGCGGGAAGTGTTACGCGGGATTATTACACAAAAAACGTCGGAGTTTAAGAGTATCTTGAAAAAACAAGACAATTTTAACCCTTCTGTCTAATGTCTAAAATCATTTCAAAGAAAAGGCGCAACTTTCGTCGACATCAACACACATAAACGTTGGACAAAAAGATGAGAGCAAAAAAAGGATGTGCCATAAGTCGTCAGTGCCGCTCAAGCAATTTTTACCGCACCTTGAAAAACCATTTAACATAACTCCCGTTATTTGAAACATCTTGGGTGGTTGATGAAAAGCCGTTTTCAGGTTTATTGCTGTCGTTACTTGAACTTAAATGGCGGGCAGGTTTGGCCGTGAGCTGACGATCAGTTCCAACTAAAAATCAACACATTCTTGGAGTGGCTTGGGTTAGGAGAGAATTTTTAAATAAATTCTTCTCGAAAAAATATTTACGGTAACAGTTGCGACAGACTCACAGAATATAAATAAATTTACGCTGTGAATCTGTTATTTTTCTTTGTTACGATCTGCCTGACTTGGCATTTTCAAATATATAAAAATTGTCGACTTCATAAGAGAAAATTAATTCTGTTAATCCTCTCTTCCAGTCTTTATTTTTTTTCTTTTGCAGCTTTTTCAGATTCCGATATCACTGCAGAATAACATTCCATCAAGCTTTCAGTATAGTTGGTGTGCGCTTCAGCAAGATCTTTAGCTGAACCAAAATCAGTACGTAATTCTTCAAGTGTTTTTTTAGGATCTGTAGCTTGGGTTAACGTCAACATTTTTGCATAGTTACGATAAGCCGTCAGACGAGTGGGGTCGAAAGCAAAAATACCCGGCATATTTTGTGAAGTAGTATCGACTACGCACTTAGTCATGTATTCAGGTGTTATTTTGTAATCTTTAATATCTGCTTCTTTCTGCATTTGTTCTAATACAGCTTGTTCGTATTGATTTTTATCTGCACAAGCGGGGAGCAATAATGCGGTTAAAGAAATGAGTAATATTTTTTTCATCAAGGGTTACCGTTATTGAGTGTAGTGTTATTTGCCGCATTATACGCACTTACCTTACGTTTAAGATAAAAGCTTGAATATTCCTGTTTTAATCCATCTCTTTCATTGCCTGTCTTATCCAAGCCTCGGCTTCTGCATTAACATCAGTTGCTTTGCGACCTTTACTTTCAATAACGGGTCCAATTTTTAGCTTTATCACGCCGGGGTATTTTAAAAAACTATAGCGAGGCCAATAATCACCGGCATTATGAACGACAGGAATAACAGGGTAACCTGATTTACAAGCCAACATGGCTCCGCCGATATTAAACTTCAACACATCTCTGGCACCCGCACGAGTTCCTTCTGGAAAAATCAGTACAAATAAACCTTCATTTAAATATTTTGTACCTTTTTCAAGCAACGCACGTAATGCTGCACGCTGATTTTTTCGGTTTACAACAATCGATTTCAAGGTTAGTAACGACCAACCCCAAATAGGTAAATAGAGCAATTCCTTCTTAATAACAACGGAATGCGGAGGAAGAATATACCGTAAGGCCAGCGTTTCCCATGCAGATTGATGGTTACTTAATAAAATAGCCTGCTGTTTTGGATTAATGTTCTCCAGCCCTTCTACCTCATAAGTAAGACCGCAAAAAACTTTCGTCATCCAACCGATAATAGCGCACCAGGCATGACCTATCTTCCAACGAATTTTAAAAGTTGTCAGCATACCTAAAATAAGCAAGATACCCACTATAGTAGCGGTAGAAAAAATACCCAAAAACAAAAGTGTAGAACCAATATAGTTTTTATGCCGAGTGTCTTGATGTGATGTATTTTGCTGCGTCATATAAATTGTCAAAAGTAGGAATGTTGAGGTCGGGATTATCAATTAAAGTTTTTTGACCTTTACCGGTTTTAACCAGTATTGGCTGTGCGCTTACGGCCTCTGCCGCTTGTAAATCACGTAAGGAATCGCCAATCACGGCAATAGTTGTTAAGTCGGCATTAAAATCAGCGGCAAAGGCTTTAAGTAAACCTGCCTTGGGTTTACGGCAATCACAAGTGCTATCCGCACCGTGCGGACAATAATAAATGGCAGTAATGTCACCGCCTTTTTCGCTGACTAACCTGCGCATTTTAGCGTGAATTTGTTCCAGCATCAGCTCATCAAGCAAGCCTCGCGCAACCCCTGATTGATTAGTGACGACAATAACTTGATAGCCCTGCGCGTTAAGAAAAGCAATCGCCTCAAGGCTGCCGTCAATAGGTATCCACTCATCAGGGGATTTAATAAAGGCATCCGAGTCGTGATTAATCACACCATCCCGATCCAGTAAAATATAGCGTTGTTTAGGCATGGGTTATTTACGCAATCTAAGTGAGCGGTCACTATTAAAATTTTCCGTGTAATCGCCTAAATCAAAATCTCACTATTCAATCCGCTCAACTATAGAGCGCCATTTTGATTTAGGCGGATTATTTAATGTTCTTTTTGTATAGCCACTTGCAATGCGTCACAGTTAAATTTATCCGAATTGGCAATTTGATTAATAGCTATCGCCAGCTCGTCAGGTAATGACAAAGTGAGTTGCATTTTATTTTTCCTGTCATGGTTTTGTTAAGTTCTCAGAATGAGTAAAGGCGACAGCCAAAATCCATTACCTTCTTACGGATTAGTCTTTACCGCATTTCTTTGCTCACTAAATTTTTGTTTATATTTCAAAATTTCGGCAACAATCTGTTTAGCCGTATTTTTAACATCTTTGCTGGAAGCATTTTTTTCCATCACAAATTTTGCCCCCGCAACATAAGGGTTCATGGTAACAACAGCACCAGGTAGTTTGCTTGGGTCTTTAATGGTACCAAAAATGATAAACGGTGCTTGAGGATTTTTACTGGCTAAATCACTCACACCAATCTGTACCATCATCTGGGTACTGCCTTGACCAAAACCAATCACCGCTCGCTTAAGACGATTACCCTCATCAACTTCGGTAAACATGCCGTTCACCAGCCAACCATTATTTGGCAAGCTATTATCAAAAGAACCAAGACGCTGCGCGGGTAAATTTTTGTCATTAAATTCACTGACCAAAGCCTCGGATAAGCTATTAACGAGAGTAGCGGATTTTTCACCGGCATCATTTCGATTCCCCCGATTAAGCAATCTCGAGCCTAAGGGCCGTCGGTTTAAAATCCCCTGATCACCCTGATAGTTTGCACTGTCAAGCTGAAAATCCTTGATGTAAATCATTCCCGGAAGTTCGGTTGCCCCCTTGCCTATCAGTTGTTCCTGACCGATATTGACCCCGCCTGTTATTTTTTTAGTGGATTGACAACCTAAACCCAAAGTAGCCAACATGATAAAAAGCAACGCCGTTATGGGTGTGTTTTTATGAGTCATTGTTACTCCTAAATTAAAAATCAGTTATCAATTTAAACCGGGACAGATAAATAAAGCTGGCCTATTGATTCCGGAAAGTTATCTGCCCTGTCTTAAGAAACCGCATTAAGGCGTAATTGATAGCGGATAGATAATAGATCATCTAAATTATGAGCGCCCAATCTAAGATTGAACGCAAACAACAACTACTTAAGACTGCAACTTGGAAATATCCGCACAGGTTAGAAACTGTTCCGATAACATATTAAGCAAGGCCAAACGATTGGCGCGTAACTCAAGATCATCACACATCACCATAACGCTATCAAAAAACGTATCGACATCTTGTCGTAAAGCAGCCAAACGGGTTAAGGTTGCCGCATAATCACGTTGGGCAAGCAGTGGTGCAATAGCGATAGCCGCCAGCTTTGCGCTGTCCAGCAATTGCAATTCTGCAGACTCTACCAAAGCCCCTACCGTTACCTCTGCGGAGGATTCTGATTTTTTAAGAATATTGCGTATGCGTTTATTGGCAGCCGCCAAACTGCCGGCTTCGGGTAACTGTCTAAAAGCTTTAACAGCAGCCAAGCGTTGCATAAAATCTAACGGGTCAGCCGGTTTTACCGTCATCACTGCGTCAAATTCATCCGCACTATAGCCTTTATCTAAACAATAACCTTTCAAACGGTCAAAAACAAAATCAATGACTGCGACTTGAGTACTTGCAACTTCAAAGGAATGCGTAAACAAACCCAATGAAAATTCGATTAATTCCCGAATATCAAAGGTTAAATTATTTTCAATGAGCGTGCGTAAGATGCCCAAGGCAGCCCGACGTAAGGCATACGGATCTTTATCGCCGGTCGGAATCATGCCGGCACTAAAAATACCGGTGAGCGTATCAATTTTTTCGGCAATTGCCAAAATCTGCCCGGTTTGGCTGCTTGCGGTAGCACTGCCAGACTGCTTGGGGAAATACTGCTCTTCCAAGGCCCACGCCACTTCAGCGGGTTCGTTATCTGCCAAGGCATAATAACGGCCCATAAGACCTTGCAGATTACCAAATTCCCCGACCATTTCTGTCATTAAATCAGTTTTGGCCAATAATGCGGCGCGTTTTGCCAGTTCAACATTGGCATTGAGACGCAGGGCAATAAATTCGGCAAGCTTGCTGACTCGTTGGGATTTTTCGGCAACAGTGCCTAATTTTACTTGAAACACAATGGTGGACAAGCTTTCAACCCGATCAGCCAGTGATTTTTTTCTATCCTGTTTCCAGAAAAATTCGGCGTCTGCCAAGCGCGGGGTCACCACTCGCTCATTACCGTGCTGTATGGATTCCGGCCGACTGCTTTCAATATTACTAAAGGTAATAAAATTCGCCAATAAACCACCCTCCGCATTTTTAACCGGAAAATATTTTTGGTTGGTTTGCATGGTGGTAATTAACACTTCTGCGGGCAAATCGAGAAAACGCGCATCAAAACACCCGGTAATGGGCACCGGCCATTCATTTAAAGCCGCAATCTCTTCCAGCAAATCGTCTTCTATATAAGCGATGCCGTTAACCGCTGATGCAGCAGTTTGAGCGGCATGACGAATTAGCGTTTTTCTTTGTTCAAAATCAACAATCACTTTACCTTGTGTATACAAAACATCTTGATAGTCTTCAGGATGGCTAAAGGTTAGTTTTTGTGGCGCATGAAAACGATGCCCCTGCGTTGTCGCACCGGTTTGTAGCCCTAAAATTTCCGTATTGATAACAGTATGACCGTAAAGCAATACCGCCCAATGGACAGGTCTTACAAATTCCGTATTAAAATTGCCCCAGCGCATACGTTTGGCTATGGGTAAGCCGGCAATACTTTGACGAATAATATCGGGGATTAAAGCTTCCGTTGCCTGTCCTTTAATCGCTTGGGTAAAGCTGAGCCATTCGCCTTTGTCCGTTTTCAAGCGTTCCAGATGCTCAAAGGTCGTACCACAACTGACTGCAAAACCCAAAGCCGCTTTGCTGGGTGTACCGTCTGCCGCAAAAGCCGCTTGTATCGCAGGCCCGCGTTTTTCAACGGTTTTATCCGGTTGCGCGGTCGACAAATTTTCAATCAAAACGGCCAAACGTCTGGGTGTCGCATAAGCTTTGCTGGCAGTAAAAGTCAATTCGGCGGCTTGCAAGCCCTGAACAATTCCATCCAGCAAGGCATTGCTTAATTTAAGTAATGTTTTTGGCGGAAGCTCTTCTGAACCTAATTCAAAAAGTAAATGTTTGCCTGTTGTCATTTTATGCTCCTTGCTCTGTCAGCATCGGAAATCCCAGTGATTCACGGCGAGCATAATAGGCTTCGGCGACGGCTCTGGATAAAGTACGGACTCTTAAAATATAACGTTGGCGCTCGGTAACCGAAATAGCATGACGCGCATCCAGCAAGTTAAAAGTATGCGAGGCTTTTAATACCATTTCATAAGCAGGCAATGGCAAATTGAGTTCAATCAACTTTTGGCATTCTTGCTCGTAGGTATTAAAACACTGAAACATAAAATCGACATTGGCATGGTCAAAATTATAAGACGACATTTCGACTTCATTTTGATGAAACACATCACCATAAGTAACCGTACCCAAAGGCCCCTTGGTCCACACCAAATCATAGACGCTTTTGACACCTTGCAAATACATGGCAATGCGCTCCAGACCGTAAGTGATTTCTCCGGTAACCGGTCTGCACTCCAAACCGCCTATTTGTTGAAAATACGTAAACTGTGTAACTTCCATGCCGTTTAACCAGACTTCCCAACCCAGACCCCAAGCGCCCAAGGTTGGTGATTCCCAATTATCTTCGACAAAACGAATGTCGTGTTCCAGTAAATCCAGTCCCAAATAACGCAATGATCCCAAATACAGCTCTTGAATATTATCTGGCGACGGCTTTAAAGCCACCTGAAACTGGTAGTAATGTTGCAGGCGATTGGGATTTTCCCCAAAACGACCGTCAGTAGGGCGGCGAGATGGCTGAACGTAAGCTACGTTCCAGGGTTCAGGGCCTATAGCCCGTAAAAAAGTAGCCGGATGAAAAGTTCCCGCGCCGACTTCCTGATCTAAAGGTTGTAATAAAATACAACCCTGACTTGACCAATAGGCCTGTAAAGCCAGGATAAGTCCCTGAAAAGTTGATGAATCATTGTTTGTATTCGACACGGTCTCTACACGCCAGGCAATAAAAAGTGGTTAATTATAGCTTAAAAATGTTTTTGTAGTATGGTTTGGAACCAGGCAGAGAGTTGATAGGTAAAGCGAGTTTAATATAAGCGTTAAGCCCTGATTGTTTTCTGCGATAATAAATAAAATACATCCCGGTGAAAGTCTTAAAATTTTTGTGCTGTATTATTTATAATGGAATCAGGATTAAGCGATGATTAAAAGGCTGAAATTATGAATAAAAATACAGTTCCCCGAATTGCAGGCTATAAGCAACTGAAAAAATTACGAACCGCCTTAGCGATTTCTCAGGGTGTAAAGTTATTATCGACCCTACAACAAGAGGCAGAAGGCACAGTTTCGCATGACCAAACCAAGCGCGTCACCTATCTCACAGAACTCTTTTCGCGCATTCACAGGGAAATATTTCAAGATTGGAAAGAACAACCTACCGTCTGCCATCGCCCTGGCACCATGCCTGATCCTGATAAAAGAAAAGAGTTTCGTGAAACTATAGAACGCCTCGTTTTAGAGAACGGCTGTAATAAAGAGACTGCCATTTTTGATAACAATGGCTTTGTGATCAAAACTGAAAACATTGCTGAAAGACTGGCTAATTTTTATCAAAAAATGCGCAGTGTAAGACCTTTTACTTATGGAAACAGACTCACCCTTGATTTTTTCTTAACGATGCTGGGTAAGCTGCCAGCCATCAAAAGTGTCTATGAGCAAGGTATTGATTTCAGAAGAATTGATACTTATGACTCAGCCGCCTTACATAATCCCGACAGTACCTTTAGAGAAATAACCCGTGCCTTTGAACACGCTATTGATCCAATCCGCTGTAAAAGCTTGCAAAACAAAGCCAACGCTTATGGAAAATGGCCGGAAAACAAGAAATTTATATCCGGCATTCCTTTTTTATCGCACAAAACAGCAGCGGGCATAGAATGCCTGGTTTCTGTGAATGGTGGCTTGGTACCATTGGACAGCATTAAACAAGAACTATTTATAGCCGGTAAACATCTAGCGGATTACCCGCTCTGTGCCGCTGAAAATATGATTGGTTTTTTGCCCGGAACCGAAGCAGTGCGATGTTCTGGACGCTATGAAATAGACGGTATCAGCATAGGCGAAGATGGTGCAGCTCCACTCTTTTGCCTTGATATCAACATGTTGACGGGGCTGAGATCGCCTGGTCATACAGAAGTTTTGGAGCTACTCAAAAGATGCGAAGGCGATAAAGCCCTGATTTTTGATCTCGTAAAAAACAACGGGCTTAAAGACAAAATGATAAGCGCTGCAAATAACGATATCAGATTAGAACGAGCCGTTGAAATAGCCTACGAGCGACTCAGTAAAATTATAAAAAAACTCGACGAGGCTAAAGATAAGCTTTTTGAAGGCAAGGTTCCAGATACAAATCCTACCTTATTTATGTCCATGGGAGGCGCAGGTTCAGGAAAAACAGCGGTTGAAGAAATTGCACAAACACAGTGTCATGATAATTTTGTTATTGCATCTCTGGACGAATTTCGTAAAAAAAGTGATCTGTACCAGGTTCTCACCGCTGCCAGTCACCATAGTGACGACTATGTTTATGTTGAACCTTTTGCCAACAGATTACGTGATTCAGTTGCCGATCATGCCAAGAAAAATCATATCAATATTCTCTACGATGGCACAGGTATCCCTTATCAACCGCGTTATTCCAATATCGTCAATCAATTCAAAGCACATGGTTTCCATACCCAAATAACGGCAGTAGATGCTTTTATTGTTAAACCTGAAGGGCGTGAAAATGAATTAATAAGAGCCAGCGTTATCACCAGCGTAAAAGAACGTTTTGAAACAACCGGCCGTGCCTTACCCTGGGTGGTAACGGTAGATAAACATATTCGTGCCCCTCGCTCATTCTTGAATGCATTGGAACATGAAGCCTTGGACAAAATATCACTGTTTGCCAATGATAGCGAAAAAGACCGACATTATCTGGTTGCCGAAAGCTTTTCTTTTTCTGACCAAGACGTTCATGACCTCCAAAATCACCAGTTATCAGGTACATTAATGACATACCTGACAGCACTCATCAGGCATCGTGAAGACTCTATTTTAAAAAACTTAGCCCAAGGTGATAACGATTTGCTTGATGCCTTGATCAACAGAAATACAGCGTTTACTGAAAATAACGTGGCTTTTCAGATTTACCCCAGCAAAAATGGCAACCGTGTACTGGTGATTTATAATGCTCGCCGCATGGTCGACTTTGTCGAAAAAAGACAATTGAACCCCAATGCTTCGGGCGAAGAAGGCTTATTACATAAACCCGAATCCCTTGCTTTTCATGTCGATCCTTATACCAAATATCCTTGGTTAACCCGACTTCAGAATTAATTTATTTTTTTCGTAAAAATGCTTCAAACATTAACAACGACCTAATGGGTGAACTATAATCACATAAGCCACTGGGGTGCTGGTTAACCATCTGTTCCAAAAATGAAAGATTAAATAAATCACATTGAGGCATGGTTTTTCCTAATAAAGCATCCCGTACTTTGTCTTTTAGCCGGCCTTTAAATCAGGCGTCGAATGCTGCGGGAATAAGCCCTGATCGTCTTGGGCTTAAGGCGTTTTTGATAATTATGCTTAAAATCTGCTTCGGATATGATGTCATTGCTTTGTAACCGCATTATTTGGCGTTTAACAATCCTTTCTGATTGAGAGGTTTGAAGTTACATTTTAATAGCTTAGTCGGTGGCGGGGGTTTCGGCGATAGCGGCTTCGTCCAGCAACCCAATTAAATTTTCGAGCGAGTACGAGGAGGATCTTTGGATACATTTACAGCGATTGCGTGCCTATTTGGCATTGCCGCGATTCTGAGTTTCATTAATGATCGCTATCTGCGTCTTCAGCACGACATTGGCCTGTTGTTGCTGGCCTGCCTGACCACCGCTGTCCTCCGCGTATTGGAAGTCTTTATCCCTTCCGGAGCCATCGGTTTGCTGCACCAACTCACCCAGTCATTCAATCTGAACGACACGCTGCTTAAAGGTGTACTCTGCTTCTTACTTTTTCGAGGCAGTATGCGCGTCAGCTGGGTATCGCTTCACGAGCAAAGGTGGCTGGTTCTTTGGTTGGCATTTGCCGGCACTGCAATGGCGTGTATTCTTACTGGCGGATTGGTCTATGCGGGGCTTTCTCTTTTCGGTGTGGCAACTACGCTGGCCCAATCACTCCTATTCGGGGCATTGATTGCGGCTACTGATCCTGTCGCAGCATTGGCGATCCTATCCAAAATCGGCCTGCCCAAAAATCTGGAAACGGTAGTGGATGGCGAATCCCTGTTGAATGATGGTGTTGCCGTGGTTTTTTTTACTATTTTCGCGGGTTCGGCAATCAGTGGCAATGATGCCAGTCTGGCTGAGGCCGAATCGATTTTTGTGCGGGAAGTTCTGGGTGGCGTGATTATGGGGGTGTTCGGTTGGTTAGCCATCCATTTCATGATGCTACGCTCAAAGACCTTCTGTACGGGTCTGCTCGTCTCGCTGGGAGTCGTTGCATCCCTGTATGCAGCAGCCCAGCACCTTGATGTCTCGGGCCCTATCGCCACTGTGGTAGCAGGCTTACTCAGCGGCAATATTACCGGGCCGAGAATAAGCGAAAATACCCTCGCACCCTTACGTACATTCTGGTCGGGGCTGGATGAAGTATTGAACGCGTTGCTGTTTGTCTTTGTCGGTTTCCACGTTGTTTTAATCAATCCGCTTCAAGGTGTCGTGATGGGGGTTCCCGCGCTCGTTGCGATTGTCGCCGTGTTGCTTGCCCGCGCACTGACTGTGTCCAGTATCATCGGGGGACTCAATGCAACAGGCGTAATCCGTGCCGATTGCTTCGGCTTGACTCAATTGCTGACCTGGGGCGGCCTTCGCGGCAGTTTGTCGTTGGCACTTGCCGTCTCGCTACCTGACAGCTCTTGGAAGCCGCTGCTCTTGAACATGACCTTCGCCGCCGTCATTTTCTCGGTCATTATCCAAGGCCTTACTATCCAGAAGATGTTTACCAAGCAGCGATTGGTCGGCTTGTTGCGATGACATCCTCATTATCTTTCACAATCGGTTTGTCCGGTGAAAATCGCCGACTGTCGTAAGCCACAGCGCGATGGGTAGAGTCGATAGCCGAAACCCATCATAATGGATTCCTTATGCGATGGGTTTCGCGCTGCTCTACCCATCCTACTTTTGGCTATCAACTTAAACCGGGGCAGGCGTAGGATGGG
>JBAXUR010000090.1:0-13835 GCA_037129595.1 Methylococcaceae bacterium
CCCGGGAAATCTGGCCGTCCGGGATTGCAGGGGGGCTTGTGGAAACATGCTGCATAGTCTAATAACCATTTGCCACGAAGTCGGAAACGACGGATACAAAGGAAGTTATCGGCCTAAAACAGGCGTGCGCCACATTTCTATCTCAACCAATCAAGCATCCACTGCTAATCTGACAGGCAGGTATCCATTAAACTGCGGTCACTGACGGTCGAAACGCAGTCGTCAGCAAATGGCCCAGACTGTGTGAAAACTCACCAACAAAATCTTCAGAGGTTGACTTCACTCCATTTGCTTGTAAAAAAAGAGTCAACTATCAATGGTTACTCCCGTTTTAAAGTGTAATTCAATCAATAATCCGTTAATTTTTCCACCGGTATTAGTGATTTTGAGTTTTGATACAGTCTGGACCCAAACCGGTCATTGGATATCAATAACTGGCCGTCCGGTTCTCCACTGAAATCGGCCAGTCTAGCTAACCAACTGGCACTTCAAGCCAATTGCAGAGAGTTTTAAATTTACAAAATCAATCGAAACTGAACCCATCTATTCAGAAGATAAAAGCATTTGCGACAGCAAGAAATTAGGTTTACTATCGCTTGTCGTGGATATTTAGAGGTTGGATTTGTCATGGTTTTTGATGATGTTAGCTGTATTTATTTTAGGCCGTACTAAATCTATACAACCAACTGAAAAAACAAATGATTTTTATAAAAGAGTAGGCAAACAAATGACGCAATGTTTTACGTCTATTAGGATGTCTAATTATAGTTAGGTCTCATAACACAAGAGGAAGCTCATGTATCGGGTAGAACAACCAGAACCAACGGAAGAATTTAAGCAGGCATGGAGTTCGGCAGGTCGGTATATCCAAAATCAAGCCGATAGCGGTTTTAATTGGCTCAGAGCTAACCTTAATCCACCGATGGCGGAACATCTATCTTTCAGGATAGGAAATCAGATATTTTTTGTTTTTGTTGAAGCTGCCGAATTCAATTACAAAGCCCATAGCATACTTTTCGATAAGGTGTGCAAAGAAGCAAATGCTATCCCCTGTTTAATGCCCATGTCAAAATTATTGGGAAAATGGAGGCCGAAAAATGATGGTTGGGGCTTCATCAATGCAGACTCAAAAAAAGCCATAAACCCTTTGGACTTTGTCTCTGATGAGCTAATCGAAATGACTGACTGGGAGCTTCATGATTTTGCAATTCAAGTTGTAAGTGCAGGGCTTGAGAAAGAGGGTAAAAAGATTTTTTCTAAACAGCCATCACGTGAAATAGATCCATCAATATGGTTCCAAGATGAAACCGGACCTCATTATGTTGTCGTCAGGGCGGCCAGGTATCCCGAAACAGAAATTTCTTTACCTAAAAATATTGATGATATAAAGCTAGGGTGCTCTAAGATGTCTAAATCAGGATATTTTGCGCCAGTCATACTTGCAAATTCTGAAGATCCGTTTGATCCAAATGCGAAATCTAATGGGAATTTTCTTCCTCTTTATAGGGGGGTTGGTATGTTTCCAAAATATTCGGGGATATCAGCCTTATAACAAGTTGCTGCACTCGGAAAAATTACTCACTGCGCTCCTGATTTTCCTGTGCGCAAGGCATTAGGGCTTCCCCAATGGGATTATTTGTTGATCTTTTAGTCAAAGCAGAAAAGGAGCATTGGTGCGTCACATATTTCTGCACGACTTGCGGTACCCGAGATTTCCGCACCCGACTCGCAGAAATAGAAATGAAATCTCTTGCTGAAGACTTACAAAAAACACACCCACATGAACTATTGGCACATCCATCGTGGTTAGATGCGTTAAGAATTACAGCACATGATTTCCGGTTTATGAACTGGGACGGAATTCTTCAATCTTGGTTGCCAGAAGCCGGTGAAAACATCAACTTTCTTGATCATGTGTTGTTCTATTTGATCAACTATGTTCCGTGCAAATCAGAGACTCGTGAATTATGGGTGAATGTTAGTATTGCAACTGCATTATGTAGCAAAAGCCCATCATTACTGGAATCTTTAATCACGGTTCTCGGTGCCTCTGCGGCAACCCACCCTGAACTTATTGAGACTGCATTTAATATTAGCCACACCAATTCTCGACTACATCGCGCCTTGGTGAAGATTGGCTATCTTCGCCACGAGGATGAAATCGCCAAGGAAAATCGTGAAAGCAAAATGCGCCTGCGTGCTACTGAGAATCTGCACGCTGCAATCCGAAGAAAAGACATCAAGGCTATTGAGTCTATGCTACGGTGGAAACCAGACATAAGTGAGAAAAACCAAGATGGTGTTTCTATTGCCGACTCCGCTAGCCTATCAAACGACAATCGTATCCATGCAATTTTTGGTGCATACTATGTTGCACAAAAACCCTAACCCTTACGCTCAAGCGGAGTTGCGCAAAAAGCGCGCAGCCCGCTTAGCTTTGAGTTGGGCACATAACACTTAACAATGGAGGCATACAGCGAATATGAGAAGAGACATAAAATCCGCTGATGACTGGTTTGGCGAGTTTCATCAAATTCAGGAAGGTATAGCTAAAACACGCTCTACTGTTGAAGGTTTATCCAAGTGGGTTTGGGACAACGTGGTAGCAAAGGACGTGATCCCTCCCCAGATGCCTTCGGAGGTTTCGGAGGCCATTGCCACGCTGGACCAACAACTCTCAGTGATCGCGCAAACCAGTGACAACCTCAGATGGTACTTCTGCAGAAATGCCATAGATAAATATCTTGGAGGTCAACAACTCGCAAGAGAAGAATTCTACCTGCTCGCAGCCCAAGGAATTATGATAATTCCTTCTGAATCTGGTTTTCAGGAGGCATATGAGGAGTTTTCCCATTTTCTGTATGAAGACAATGAACAGAGGGGCTATATTAGTCCATCCGAACAACCCGACCCTCCCCCGGTACCAACAGAAATTGGTGGGTGGACTCAAAGGGTTGGTTTGAGAATTGGTATAGTACCCGAAGTAGTGAGAACGAGTTTCCTTAGGCCTGACCAAAAGGATTTCTTCAAGAAATTTAGACCAAATCTATTTTCTCGATTCAGGAAGGACTGATGGGTTCGGCTTTCATTTCATCATCCTTTCCGAGTAACGAATAAGGATAGATTGTGTTAGCGTAGAGAACCACAATTTTATCTGATTGTTGGACGGGCCCGGAAATACTTGTGAGTCTTAATAGATAAGCAAATATCTTTTTTGGGTAGAAGAGAAATAAAGGCTATGGGAGAAGCGCAATTTTATTAAGGCGAGCGGGGCCTTAGCCTGACTTTAGGGTAAAAAAATGTGTGGCTATATCATATAAACAGCAAGGCTCCTCTATAAAAGTGAGTGGTCAATTGTTAAATCAGAAGTGCTTATCCGGGTTCCCAGTGAGGCTGGATAAAACCAATGATAATCAGCGGCGTTTGACAATGCGGGCACTTAAATTCGGGGCGTGGGATGATAATTTCGACGATGACACGAACACCCAACCGTCTTGCACAGATATGATTGAGTTTTCACTGATCACGCCCCGGTACAAATAGCGGGACAAATATTTCAGCACTGGTTTACCGCGCCCGACATGGGCACAGTCAACCACCCACTCTTTGGGAACCCCCATAGAGATCGATAGGCCGGCCTTATTAAAGGCATCCAGACAGCGCGCACGAAACACCCTGGCCAAAGCAAACTCACTTGCCTTTGAGCTTCTTCCACTGTCTCCGACGCTTATCGATTCCTCCACCCGGTATCAGTGATCTTGGCGCTCGTTTCAAAAGTGAGATGCAAAGCTTGATGACTATGAACTTCCAGTTATTTTAAAAAATAGAAAACTTGATCGCGCGGAGTATATCAAGATCTACGTCAGTTATCGGGAAATGCTTGCGTCAGCAACCGACCCGAAGTGTTATAGAAATCCCAAAATTAATTGTAAAAATAGGTTATGTTGACGACAAATCGTTTATCCAGTTGGTACTAACATTTAATTATCTATCAAATACTATTCCACGATGGAAATCCCTCCAATCTAGCTATCGAAATCAAAGTCACTTACAAATCCATTGAACTATTATGGTTTTTAGCTATCTCATGCTGCAATCCATATTTTATGGATTGCAGCATGAGAAAATAAATGAACAAAATATTTTTAATCAGTGCCCTAGCGCAAACATCTAGGAAAATGGTACTGATAAGGGTGCCGTCTATGACCCACCGAAGAACAAAAACCTCGCCAGCATTTATTTGACCTGTGGACGATGGGCGCAAGATGGTGACTATGACAAATTGTTGCTACCAGATGAGGCTTCTCAATGTGATTACAATACAGCAAGCTATATTCTCAAATTAACAAAAGGAGAAGTTGGAAGAGTAGATATAACGGCTGGTAAATTTTCGATTGATCATTCCGGTGGTCTCGACCCAATGAAAATTTTAGAGTTAAAGCCTTGCGAGAAAATACTACTCGTATTTGATTTTAATCAAATTACACCATCAGGATCAGCATTCGGATTGCTTGGGATAGCTGTTTCAGCAATTGCAACAGCTAACGATTCGCCTGTAAAAAATCTTCATAACCCACCAAGAACCTACAAAAATGAATCAAATAAGCATGAAAAAACCGGTGAAGGTATTCATCGTGGTGGATAAATAGTGAGTTCAGTAAAAAACTTAATAACCCTGTGTTTGATTGTTCTTACAGGTTGCGGATCTAAGCACATAAATATAGCTAAGCATGGCTATACAGTCTACTCACCTTCGCTAATAAAGCGACATCTGCTGTTTTTCAGCGAAAATAAATTGTTCGGCTAACCAAATAAGCAGGAAAAGGGTGATTGCATCGTCACTGGAAAAGTGACAATTTCCGTGATGCGGCCTGAGGATACCAGAGATAATCCTGCTGCTTAAAGACTCCTCCATTTTAAATAGCGTGTTGCTTTTGATGGATACGTGTTCAAAAAGGAGCAGAAAATAATATATAACAGAGAAAATATGACATTAATTACAAATATACCGCACACTTACTATTTTTTCGCCTTACTGGTTTTTTTTGGTATTTGTTTTTTTATATTCTTTTGTATTCCATGGTTAAAAGTATCTTCGAAACTTTCAACTGTAAATAAAAAGCTTACTCAGCTAAATGGAAAAGATGATGGAAGCTTAGATCAAATATTTAAAGATACTGGGTTGCTCGAGAATATTTGGGCAGAATACAAAGATACGCTTCATAAACAGACAGAAATTGATCCCAGTACAGGTCTACAACGAATAGTTCGGACTAGGTTGACTGTACCCGCTGAAGTCTATTTTCGGGCAGATATTATTGTAGATACACCACTAAAGGCTGATTTTTTTAAACATCTTCCTGGTATTTTAACCGGCATCGGTATTATCGGAACTTTTTGGGGGCTATTAGACGGTCTTACTGGTTTTGAAATTTCAGATAACACAGCTAGGGTACAAGCTAGCTTAACAGGTCTTTTGCAAGGCGTTTCACATTCATTCGAAGTTTCTGCAGCCGCTATTGCACTGGCAATGTTCATTACATTTTTTGAAAAAATAGCAATTACTAGTTTAAACGCACAGGTTGAAAAACTCACACAATTACTTGATGGGTTATTTGAAGCAGGGGCAGGCGAAGAATACCTTTCACGTCTTGTAAAAACATCTGAGGCAACAACAAGCCAAATTGCACTTGTAAAAGATGCCATTGTAGTTGATTTAAGACAGATACTTATTGAGCTTACACAGCAACAAATAGCAGCCACCAATGCAACCCAACAACAACAAATAATCGCCCAACGTGAGTTCACAGAACAGCAAATAGCCGCTACGAATAAACTTCTAGGTCCTCTCGAAAAAATTGGAGAAGAAATTGGTGGGGAACGAACAGACAATGGTGCTGCCGTTCAAAAAATGTTGGTTGATGTTATGGCCGCTTTTACGGATCAAATTAAAGATCTTTTTGGCAACCAACTTCAAGACATCAACAGCCTTCAGGGGCAAACTATCTCAGCATTGCAAACAGCCGTTACTTCAATGGAAACCATGGTGACAAAATTTGGAAATGCCGGTACTGATGGGGCTAACGATATGGCAAAAATACTGACTGAAGCCATGAAAGCTGCCGAACTACGCCAACAGAACATGAACGACAAAATTGCTGGTCTTTTGGAACAAATAAATCTGACCAATATAGCGGGACGTGACTCTGGCTCTGAAAGTGTTACAGGAATGGCAAAAATACTTGCTGATGCCATAGAAGCCGCAGACATTCGTCAGCAAAGTATGAACGAGCAAATGACTGTTCTTTTAGAGCAAATAAAACTTGCCAATATAGATGCCAAGAACACTGGTGCTGAAGGTGCCACGGATATGGCAAAAATACTTGCTGACGCCATAGAAGCGGCAGACATTCGTCAGCAAAGTATGAACGAGCAAATGACTGTTCTTTTAGAGCAAATAAAACTTGCCAATATAGATGCCAAGAACACTGGTGCTGAAGGTGCCACGGATATGGCAAAAATACTTGCTGACGCCATAGAAGCGGCAGACATTCGTCAGCAAAGTATGAACGAGCAAATGACTGTTCTTTTAGAGCAAATAAAACTTGCCAATATAGATGCCAAGAACACTGGTTCTGAAGGTGTCACAGATATGGCAAAAATACTAACTGAAGCCATGGAAGCCGCAGAAAGACGTCAACAAAGCATGAATGAACAAATGACTGCTCTTTTAAAGCAGATAAAGCTTTCTCTGAAAACATCACAAGGAGAAACACAGAATAAATTTAATGAATCCCTAGACGGTATATCAACAACGATGAGTACACTACTTGATGCATTGGGTAAGCAGTCAGGTAAGATTACAACTGAAGGGGAGAAGGTTGTCGGTGATTTTGGTAGCCAAGTTAAGACCATTGCTAATGGCGTTAACGAGGCGGTTGCCGAAATGAAAAAAGCAGTTGAATCTATGCGAAAATCAACAAATGAAGCACTTTCAAAAATGAACTCTGGTGCAAACACGCTGGCGGGTGCCGCAACTGATTTTGCTAAAGCAGGAGAAGGCGTCGTTGGAACGCTGGATAAGTCAAAATTGGTTGCCGACCAATTATCCCAAGCATCAGGCTCTATAGCTTCGGTATCTTCCGGACTTACAAGTATTCTAGCCGATTACAAGTCGGCACGAGATTCTATGGCTGATTTAGTAGGTAGTATGAAAGGAATTGTTGAACAAGCCCGTAAAGATGCGTCTATGTCAGACGACGTTTTAAAGCGGATTGAGAGTGCAACGAGTAAATTAATAGCGGCACAACACGAGGCTGATAGCTATTTGGCTAAGGTAAAAGAGGTAATAAAAACTTCGCATGATGAATTTACTTCAGGTATGAATAAATCGCTGGGCGATTTAACCGCAGGCATCACCAGAGTGGTGGGTGACGCAAATAGTAACTTCCACCAAGACCTTACAACCGCTGTTGGGTTACTGCGAGGGGGGGTAGGTGAAATCAGTGAGGTTTTTGAAGAAGCGGCTGAAAAAGTAACCCAGGCTGCTAATCGCGTAAATAGGCACTAATTATGTTCGGTTCTAAAATAATAATTGGGAAGCGTGTTAAAGACGATGGTGAAAAACCCTTCTGGATTTCTTTTGCTGATCTTATGTCAGCTTTAATGGTGCTTTTTTTACTGGTAATGAGCGTTGCGTTATTAGCTGTCACAAAACCCTTATCTGAAGCTGAAAAAAAGAAGGCAGAAAGAGATCAAGAAATTAAGCTGTTGCTCGCTAAAATTGAAACAGCGACGAGTCAATACCCTGGTATTACCATAGACAAGAGCAGAAGAGTTGTTGAGTTTGGTGATAAGGCACGATTTCTTGTTGTTGATAGTTCTAAGCTGGATGCTGACCAGGTATTATTACTCCGGAATTTCGTGGCTAATGCAGTATTAAAGTATGCTGGCGATGACCTAGGTAAAAAATGGTTCAAACAAATTGTTGTCGAAGGGTTTACTGATCGGCAAGGTACCTATCTCCATAATCTCAACTTAAGTCTTGATAGAAGCCAGCGTGTTTTATGTGCGCTACTCGCACCATTTCCTGGAGTACCTAACATATTGACAGATAGAGAACTTGAGCAGGTTCGTGATCTATTTTTCGTAGGTGGGTATTCATTTAATGATTCTAAAAAAACAGCTGAAGAAAGTCGCCGCATTGAACTTCGTCTCGAGTTTTATGGTGTTGATGAAGAACACCCGCAAACAGAAAAAATACCACCAGGCAATTTTGGGGACTGTAAGATTTAAACATGAATGCACTTAATGAGCTCCAACATAAAATGGCTATTAAGAATGAAGCCACAATTGCGGCATTAACTAGAGTACTTTCAGGTAGTAAGGATATATTAAAACCCGAAATACAAGCATTAGGAGAATGGTCGCCCAAGTTGCCACCGGCGTCATCGCCTGATCGAATCTTAGTAGCACTGCGAGAATTTATAGATAACGGTTTCAGTAGTCTGTCACATGCACGTTTGCTTTGTAATGGCTGCATTCTGTCTTTGGGGGATTCCAATTATCGTTTAATTGAGGATACCAATCGTTTTATCAATCTATTGGAATATGTTGGTAATTATTATAAACAAACACGCCCTTTTCGCAGGTGCTACAGACGCTTACTGAATGCTTATTTTTTGTATGACCCACAAGGTGCTATTTTAAAAAAAAATGGGGTATCTAATGCTGAAAAGCTTCGTCACTTTTTAAGTGAACATCAGACTGACATTAAAACACCCGATTTCAACCCTGATTGGATTGCTGCACTTGCTGATCATAAAAATCTATTAACTGATAATCCTTGCGCACGTTATGGACTTGAAGCTCTCCATGGAGATCGATCTGCTTTCAATGACATTTGTAAACGTCTTGAAATTATCGATACTTCTTGGCTAATTGGTCGTCTTGTACTTTCAGCCTGTGATGCTGCTGTTGAACAGAATGATGATGAATTCAAAGATTATGTAATACCTTTGATTAGCCTCCTTGAAGAGCATCCCCTTTATCTAAACGTAGGTTTGGGCAAGTTGCTTAATCGTTATATAGAGAGCTCAGATCTATCTATAAATATAAACTTACGAGAATTTGCAGTTAAGTTTTGGGGTAATCCTTGGTTACCACAATATAAAGATAATTGGCAGCATTGCACTAAGGCTGCACGGGATATGATAACAGGCTGGTTGAAACGACATCTTTTACGTGAGTTTTTTTCAATACTTTCTCAAGACGAGGCTGCAAATACAAGGCGTGTAGACTTTTGGGAGCTCTACTGCGAAGATCCTCAAGGGATGTATTTCGCACTGGGATCTGCGGCCTACAATCAGAATAATGATCGCTTCAAAGCCTTTATGGATGATGCAAAAGGTTTATGCAGAGTACTTAATGGAGGCACGAAAGACTTACATGGATTGATAATGCAATTTAATCAATTTGATGTTATCGAGTTTAGCTTACAAGGGAATAGTACTTATTTTTATGCAACGCAGCACGGTAAACGACCCTATAACTTACAAAACTCAAGTATTGACATTGGAAGCCCAAGCAAAGGTGGTGAAGGCTTAAAGGCAGGCGGTGATAATGCGCCATTCTCAGTTAGGCGAAGACATGCTGATACTGGTATTGATAAGTCTGATAAATGGGAAAAAGAATTTGCAAAAGTGATGGGAGCAACGTCTTCTGCTATCCAAGAGTTTTGCAGGAAATATAAATGCGATCATGTACCCGCATCACTTACAGGAAGCAACGAATGGATTATGCAAACGAAAAGTACTAAGTGGGGTAAACTACAATTTGCTGTCTTATTTGGTTGGGGATTTTTATGGTCAGTCGATAAAAAAGGCTGGTATAGGGCAGGCAACTAAATGTTTGAATGGCTAAAACGACGAAATATTCAAATCGAATCAGCTCCATCGCTGTATCTACACCAAAATGAACAGGGCTTAACTTGGACGTTTGAAACCTTAAACGCTTCTCTTGAATGCGGAATTCTAGCGCACCCCATTCTGCAACAACTAGAAAGCGATGGTTTGGTCACCGAGTCGGAGTCTGGCTTTTTTTCTGGCTGGGATGATATTTATTCAATCATTAAACATCCTGAATATTCACAAATATGTTCTGATATTCAATTGCCGGAACTGATTTCAGTGACACCTGCATTGGAAAGTATTGGCACACTGACTGATACAATTTTTGGTATAAGCATTTGTGGATGGACTGACTTTAATGGTGTTCCTGTACAAATAGATGTCATCAATGGACCAATCATTCGTATTGATGGAAATCTTCGACTAATACCTGAGTCTTCTTGGAAAGTGGCGGCAGCAGTTAAGGCGTTGTGGCTGAGACCGGAAGTTGAACGTAATGATGCTAATAATCGAAAGTTTTGGGGGCAGATACGTCAAGCAGCAATTACTGCTAAATCACAACTCAGTGATTTTTTGTATCGCTCTGTTGTTCTGACACCTGAAAAATTACTGATAGATTTGAATAGGATTGATGTCGGTGGCACTAAAGTTGTGGAAGTTATCCCTTCTTTCGGTAGCTGTCCGCAGGGTTGGCTAGGCCAATTTGATAGTCACAGTCAAATTCTTAATAGATACGATATCCCAACGCCTGAGGGACTCGTTCAAGTTATTATCACGCCTGCTGTGAAAGCAATATTGTCACAAATTAAAAGAATGCCTGCACGAAGAGTTGCCGGCGTGCGGGCTGAAGCTTTTGTTGTTAATCCCTTTGCTGCCCTCGGAGAAGATGCCTGTGCAACTATTGATGTAGCACAATTTGAACAAGCTCGAATCGATGCTAATTTGACCTTTGATCGCTTTACAGCGCACGTTGATAAAGATCCAATGGGTAATCCAATTGCAGTGGGCTTGTTAATAGAAAGCTCACGTATAGTTCAGGATGGAATAGAGCAATCCAGCATCAAAATGTTCAGCAGTGATGATGAGCTAGGTCGATTTATCGAAATAACAAGTCAGCGACTTAAAAATGGATTCCAGATTAGTGCATGGAAAGATTATGAATTTGAACTATACGGAAATACCTCGCAAGAACTCGAAATTTTAAGTAGTGCATTAGCGATCAGAAGAAAAGGCTTTGTACAAATCACCTATTCACAGATTTATGATCTTTCTAAGTATTCATCAAGAGTCGATGAAATTGGTAATCAAAAGCCATTTTTCTCACCCTATATTACTAAAAAAGATTCAGGTGACGGTTGGTTTCCCGATAACCTAATCCCTATAATAGTTTGGTCACCCAGTGAAGGTGACGATCCTGTTGCAGTGCCATTAACACCGGAACTTGAAAACCTAATCAGGGAAAAGCTTATCCAGGCAGAACAGATAAATGCGAACGAAATTATAATACCTTCGTTTCCATGTCCAATACCTGTTAGTGAAGCAAATAATCTGTTACTTTCTTTCAATGCTTTTCGTAAAAATCCCCCGTCAGAATCACCAGACGAAATATCTAGGCAAGCTAATAATTCTAAGTTTAAAGGCGAAACACTTGTTATTAAGCCGAATATTCAAGGCATTGATTATCAGGAGATACAAAGGGAATTATTAAGCACTTATTCGAAAGTACCGGTCATTCCTAGCACACTTAAAAAAAATGTGGAACTCATGCCACATCAATTGGAGGGTGTTGCATGGTTACAGCACTTATTTAAACATTCGCCACAAGACTGTCGAGGCTGTGTTTTGGCGGATGATATGGGACTTGGCAAAACTCTTCAGCTTCTGACACTGCTTGCCTGGGCATTTGAGCAGGATCAATCTTTAGCACCTGCGTTAATTGTTGCGCCAGTGTCATTACTTGAAAATTGGCAAGAAGAAGTCAATATCTTTTTTAAAGACAAAGCACTCCCTATTGCAACTGTCTACGGTGATTATTTACGTGTACACAGACTTCCTCGCGCTGCCATCGATAAGCAACTTATTGATAAAGGATTGGTTAAATTCTTACGTCCTGGTTGGATTGGCTCCGCAAAGATTGTTCTGACAACCTATGAAACACTTCGCGACCTCGAGTTCTCATTTGCAGCTGAAAATTGGTCAGTAATGATTTGCGATGAAGCACAAAAAATAAAAAATCCTAACGCATTAGTAACCACAGCTGCTAAGAAACAGAACGTACAATTTAAAATAGCCTGCACAGGTACGCCTGTTGAGAATACACTGACTGATTTATGGTGTTTATTTGATTTTGTACAGCCTGGTATGCTTGGAGGCTTGAATGAATTTGGCCGTATATACAGAAAACCCATTGAGGCTAAAACAGAAGAAGAAAAGGCTCGAATAGCAGAGCTTAGAGAAAAAATCGAACCTCAACTTCTCCGAAGAACTAAGAAGGAAGTTGCTAACCTAAAAGATAAAATTATAGTTAAAGAATGTCAGTCACTTCCAATTTCGTTATACCAACTCGGTATTTATTCCCAAGCAGTTACTCTATTTAAGCAACGTAACGAACCTGGGGGCAGGAGTCCGTTTAAGAATCACCTCGGTTTACTTCAATATTTAAGAGTAATTTGTACAGATCCACGCAACATAGGAACAGAAGCATCAACACTTGAGTCACTTGATTCGTACCGAAAACGAGCGCCAAAACTACATTGGTTGATTGATGAGTTAATACGCATTAAAGAATGTCAGGAAAAGGTTATCGTCTTTTGTGAATTCAGAGGTGTTCAACGATTGCTAAGACATTACATCAAAGAAGCGTTTGGATTTGAACCTGATGTCATTAATGGTGATACTGAAGCCTCTGCAAATCACCAGAATAGTAGACAAAAAAAGATTCGCGCATTTCAAGAAAAGACAGGCTTCGGGGTCATCATTTTATCACCCATTGCAGTAGGTTATGGAGTCAATATTCAAGCTGCTAACCATGTAATTCACTATACAAGAACATGGAATCCTGCAAAAGAAGATCAAGCAACTGATCGTGCTTATCGAATAGGTCAGAATAAAGAAGTGTATGTTTATTATCCAGTGATCACTTCAAATGAGTTCACTACATTTGATGTTAAATTACATAAACTTCTTGAAGAAAAACGTGAAATTGCGGACGATATGTTGAATGGATCGGGTGATATCAGTCCTGCTGCTTTTGATATTGCTGGAATAGTTCCTGTTGGAAATGAAGCAACTATCAACACTGTGATTAATTTGGACTATGTATTAACAATTTCTCCTAAATACTTGGAGGGATTGACTTCTGCACTTTGGCAAGCACAAGGATATCCCGTTGTGTATCGTACACCAGACTCTGGTGATGATGGCGTAGACGTAGTGGCGCTTAATGGTTCCAAAGGTGTACTGATTCAGTGTAAAAGCTCAGTTTCTGATAGTAGAGACATTACTTGGGATGCAATTAAAGATGTTGTAACTGGTAAGGCGTCTTATGAACGAAGACATCCTGGCGTAGAATTTGATCTTGTTTGCCTTACCAATCAGCGTTTCAATTCAAAAGCTAAAGAACAGGCAACACTTAATAATGTATCAATTGTTGAACAAGCTGATATAAGTGAACTGTTAGCCAAACATAATAAGATCACTTTTTTTGAGATTGAAAATTTTATTTTTACATCTTTTACTGACGGGCAATAAAACCGAATAGGGTTTACGGTTGGGGTTTATCTGATCGATACCCCTCTGAGTGTGTGGATATTTTAGTGGTAATATTCCAAACTAAAAATTTACTGTTAAAAACGCTAAACAGTTTATTCATTGGTACTCCAGGCGAGTTGAGAGCTTTAACACCATGCTAACCGTGCGCGGTTCGAA
>JBAXUR010000091.1:0-13734 GCA_037129595.1 Methylococcaceae bacterium
CATGAAAACGTGGCTGCCAGGAAAATTTTGTATTAATTTTTCTCATTTCAAAAGTGCATCTACCCTTATACCAGTTCATAAAACGAAACAACTTTTCATACAACATTGGGTTATTATTTCCCGTAACTCCTCCAATATTCCTGACCGTAGAGACGCGATTTATCGCGTCTGGATTGTCAGCAGTATTTGAGACGCGATAAATCGCGTCTCTATTATGATAACCAACTATTCCGTCAACACCCCCCGAATAATAGCAACAATCTCCCTGATCGTATCATCTTCAAGAAACGGGCATATCGGCAAGGAAAAACAAGTCGCCGAAACCGCTTCGGTAACGGGCAGACTTAAGCCCGCACATTCTTCTTTAAACACATTTTGTTGATGCAAAGGCACCGGATAATAAACCGCACAGCCAATTTGCTTGTCTTGCAAGGCTTTTAAAATGTCATCGCGACGATCTGATAATAAAGTGTATTGATGATAAACATGCTCGCCCAAACCATCTTCATACGGGGTCACCAGCGGTAAATCCGCCATCAATTCTGAATACAGATGCGCAACATGTCGACGCGCCTGATTGTATTGGTCGATGCGTTTTAATTTGGCTCGCAAGATGACCGCCTGCATTTCATCAAGACGACTGTTATAACCAATCACATCATGATAATAACGCACATCTGAACCATGATTACGCAGCTGCTTAATTTTTGCAGCGGTTTCGTCCGAGTTGGTAACGACCAACCCGCCATCCCCGAAAGCGCCCAGGTTTTTACTGGGAAAAAAGCTGTAGCCCCCCGCATGACCTATCGCACCGGTTTGTTTGCCATTGATGCGCGCGCCAAAGGACTGGCAAGCATCTTCAATCAGCTTTAAATTATTTTCCTGACAGATTTGTAAAATTTCAGTCATTTCCGCCGGTTGCCCAAACAAATGCACAGGCATGATGGCTTTGGTTTTTGGGGTAATGGCTTGTTCTATAGCGAACGTTGAAATATTAAAAGTTCTGGGATCTATATCCACAAAAACAGGAATGGCACCGACATATTTAATGGCTTCGGCTGTCGCAATAAAAGTAAAGGCGGTGGTAATCACTTCATCACCGGCACCTATACCTTCGGCAATGAGTGCCAAATGCAAGGCATCAGTTCCTGAAGCCACACCGATAGCATGTTTAACGCCCAAATACTCTGCCGTTTCCTTTTCAAATGCCTGTACATTAGGGCCTAGAATAAAAGAGCAGTTTTCTATTGTTTCAGCCAGTCCCCGCTCAACTTCTTCTTTGATTTCTGCATATTGAGCTTTCAGATTTACCATCGGTATCATGTTGTTGCCTTATTATTTATGTGTGTAGAAACTTGTTTCTAAGAGTGAAAATTGTATAACCATACCTTGTACCTTTAATATTAATACCTATTTATCGCCTAGTAACCGGGTAATTTGTATGGCGGTTGCCAGTGCCCGTCGTCCTGCTTCACCGGAAACCAAAGGATTCTCACCGGTTTGGATGCAGTTAACGAAATGTTTTATTTCTTCAAGCAGTGCATCGCCACTCTCAAAAACGGATTCTTCCGTAATGATTTCAGGAATACCGGGAAACATTTCTTTTTCACCGGTGCGGTATTTGGTCAAAACCCGATTTTGAAAATCAACAGAAATGTAAGAACTCGGTCTAAACAACCGCATTTTGCGTTCCATCTTCATGCTAATCCGGCTGGCTGTTACATTGGCCACGCAACCATTTTTAAATAACAGCCGGGCATTTGCAATGTCCGTACCTTGTGTCAGAACGGCGGTACCACTGGCATCAATACGCTCTACTTCTGAATCGACCAAAGCCAAAATAATATCAATATCGTGAATCATGAGATCCAGCACAACACTCACATCATTGGCGCGGGGATTAAAAGGCGATAAACGATGCGATTCAATAAACAAGGGTTTTTCATCTTTATCCAAACCTAACACGGCCGGATTAAAACGCTCTAAATGTCCAACCTGTAAAATCAAACGGTTCGCCTTGGCAATAGCTATTAACTCATCCGCCTCGGCAACCGTCACCGTAATCGGCTTTTCAACCAAAACATGAACACCCGCATTAAGAAAATCTTTTGAAACCCTGTGATGTAAGGTAGTCGGTACAACAATACTGACAGCATCAACTTCACCCAGCAAGGCTTGATAATCCGTTAAAGCTTTTGCGCCATGCTTGTCCGCTACCGCTTTTGCCGCCGCCTCATTAATATCAACCACAGCCACCAATTCACAATCAGGCAAGGAGGCGTATTTTTCAGCATGAAATTTACCTAAATAACCGGTTCCGATAACAGCACATCTTAATTTTTTCATTTGCTTAAATTTGGTTTAATTCAACGTAACCCGAAGCGGGTTTGATAAAAACAGTGTATCAGCCTGATATCTGTCCGGTAATAGGATAATCTCTGACATTGTAATCTATCAACATGGTTTCATAAAATTTTGTGGCGTTGGCGGTTGAAATCACTACTTACCCGGTATTATTTTTAAAAGATTATCACCACGAAGACACGAAGAAAGAAAACTTCGTTTCTTCGTGATGAATTAAAAACTAATTGCCAATAGCTAATTTCTCGGATACCATGAACCTACTGAACGTTTGTTAGGTATTTACTTTGAGCTCAAAAGAAAAAATTTTAAGTGCAGCGATTGTTTTATTCGCGCAAAAAGGCTATTCGGGTTTATCCATGAGGCAGTTGGCTGTGGCGGTTGATTTAAGCGTTGCGGCAATTTACCATCATTTTCCCGATAAAAACACGCTGTATCTCGAAGCGGTTCGCTTTGCTTTTTCAGACAAAGAACAGGTTTTTGACCAAGTTTGGGAATCTGACTGCTCAGCTGAAGAAAAATTGGCCCGGTTTATTCGCTCATTCATTGATGTGATGCTGAAAGACCGCGACTTCCATCGTCTGATGCAACGTGAAATTTTGGAAGCCGATCCGGAAAGAATGCAGTTACTGGCGCAAGGTGTTTTTACCAGTCAGTTTTGTTTACTCATGCAACTGGCGACGGAGTTGGCACCTGAACAAGATGCCCACCTGCTGGCAACTTCTGTCATAGGGTTGGCCAAATATTATATTGAGTATCAACCCTTACTCAAATATTTTCCCGGTTGGAAACCCAAACACGAAATGCCTGAAGTGATTGCCGCGCATATCACTACTTTATTATTAAACAGTTTCAAGGCAAAGACAGCATGAAAAAAATCGTCAGTCTGTCACCCTTCGCTTTATCAATAAACAAACTTAACCTCCGGACAACAGCCCTTTCAATTGCGGCAATACCGTTATTAATTTCCGGTTGTATGCTGGGACCTGATTTTACCAGCCCCCAAAGCCCGGACACCCAAAGCTACACGACTGACAAACCGTCAGACCGTATATCCACAACCTCGTCAGAGTCAGGTGCGGCGCAATCGTTGGCGCTGGGAAAAGATATTCAAGGACAATGGTGGACCTTATTCCGTTCCCCACCCTTAACCAAGCTCATTGAAAAAGCAATGAAGCATAATCCTGATTTACAGGCCGCGTCATCTGCATTAATTGAAGCTCAGGAGAAGGCTTCTGTTCAGCAAAGCTCATTATTCCCGGCCTTGGACGCAGGATTCTCAACCAAACGTCAAAAAATTTCCGGTGCACAATTTGGCGCTCCTGGTTTTGAGGCACCTGCTTACAATCTCTCAACCGCATCGGTTCAGGTTGCCTACTCGCTGGACGCTTTCGGTGCCATTCGAAGGCAGATCGAAGGCTTCGAAGCCCAAGCAGACTATCAACGTTTCCAACTTGAGGGAACTTTCCTGACACTGGCGTCAAACGTCGTTACCACCGCGATACAAGAAGCATCTTTAAGAGCACAGATTAGTGCGACACAGGAAATCATCAACGCTCAAACCAAGGGACTTGAACTGGTTAAGCAACAGTTTGAATTGGGAGGCGCATCAAAAGTAGATGTCTTGTTACAGCAAACTACACTAGAACAAACGCGAACAACCTTGCCGCCGTTAGAGCGACAACTGGCTCAAAACCGTCATCGTTTGACGGTGTTAACCGGTGAATTGCCCAATACTGAACTGGCCGCTCAATTCAATCTCTCCGATCTGCATCTGCCCGAGGAGTTGCCTCTCAGCCTGCCCTCCAAACTGGTACAACAACGCCCCGATGTGCGAGCACAAGAAGCCCTGTTACATGTCGCCAGCGCACAAATCGGTGTCGCTACCGCCAAACTGTTTCCTGATTTTACCATAAATGCCAATGTCGGCAGCATCGCCACCCGGGTAGGTGATTTATTTGTTCCCGGCAGCGCCATCTGGAGTGTTGGCGGCAATCTGTTGCAGCCTGTTTTTCATGGTGGCGGACTTATCCACCAACGACGTGCGGCGCTAGCGGCTTACGAACAGTCCGCATCTCAATACCGGAGCACGGTATTACTGGCCTTCCAAAACGTCGCCGATACCATGAGCGCACTGGAGTTCGACGCCACCGGATTGAAGACACAAGATGCTGCCGTAAAGGCGGCGTTCGATACCTTGGAACTGACTCAAATGCAATACAAAATCGGTGCTGTCAGTTATCTGCCGCTACTTATTTCGGAGCGCAATTACCACCAAACGCGTATTACCCAGATAACCGCGCAAACCAGACGCTATGCCGACACAGCCGCCTTGTTTCAGGCGCTGGGTGGCGGCTGGTGGAACCGTCCGAATTTATCGGCCGGTTTATTGGCTGAGCAACAGAAAAAAATCAACAGTGACAAGGCTCAAGGTATCAAGGCAAACGAGCCAGACCTTTTCCGCCTTCAATCTTGGATATTTAACCTTTAACTTTTTTTAAAAATTTATGTTTGAACAAAATCCTGGCAGGAACAAAACATGATTAAACGTATGATCATTATGCTCATCGTCGTCGGCCTCATACTTGGCGGTATTTTTGGTTTTATTAGCTTCAAGGGGCGAATGATCAAAGAATATATGACGTCTCAAGGCGTACCGCTGCAAACCGTATCCACCATCACCGCCAACTCTCTGGAATGGTTGCCAAAACTGGAAGCGGTCGGAAGCCTGCAAGCCGTTCAAGGTGCCAACATGAGCGCCGAGGTAGCGGGCATTGTAGAAAAAATCTACTTCAAACAAGGTGATAATGTAAAAGTCGGAACGCCTTTATTGCAACTACGCGCCTATGACGAGATCGCCAAACTGGAATCGCTAAAAGCTAGCGCACAACTGGCCCGAATCACTTACAATCGTAACCAGGCACAATTTAGCGTCAATGCCATCAGCAAGCAAACGCTGGACATAGACAAAGCGAACCTTGATGTGGCTATTGCCAATGTTGGCCAACAACAGGCACTGGTCGACAAAAAGCTTATTCTTGCGCCCTTTACCGGTCGCTTGGGTATTCGACTGGTGGATGTGGGTCAATATCTTGAGGCCGGCACCGCAATCAGCACCTTGCAAGCTCTGGATACTGTATTTGTGGACTTTTTTCTGCCACAGCAAGCCTTGGAATCACTAAAAATCAGCCAAAAACTAACTCTCAAAACGGACGCTTATCCGGCGCAAACCTTTACTGGCGACATTACCGTCATCAATCCCAAAGTTGATATCGACACCCGCAATGTTCAGGTAAGAGCCACGCTAATTAACCCTGATCACAAACTACTGCCGGGCATGTATGCCAACGTTACTATTGCAACCGGATTGGCACATCGCTATATCACGCTCCCGCGGACAACCATCACCTTTAACGCCTTCGGTTCTACAGTCTATCGGGTAGACGCCAACGGCCAGGACGAAACAGGCAAACCCAAGCTGGTTGCCAAACAAAGCTTTGTAACCACCGGTGATACGCGCGGTGACCAAATCGCCATCCTGACCGGTGTTAAGGAAGGCGAAACTATAGTGACTACCGGACAGCTTAAACTACGCAACGGTTCACCTGTAATTGTTGACAATTCAATTCAACCCAGCAACGACGCTACTCCACAACCCAAAGACCAATAATCAGCCATGAATTTTACCGATATTTTCATCCGCCGGCCCATCCTGGCAACGGTAGTCAGCATGATGCTGTTGGTATTGGGTTTGCGGGCACTCAGTGAATTGCCCGTATTGCAATATCCACGTACCGAAAATGCCATAGTCACCGTCTCCACCGCTTACTATGGCGCTGATCCGGACATTATCGCGGGTTTTATCACCACGCCTTTGGAAAACAACATCGCGCAGGCAAACGGCATAGACTACATAACGTCAACCAGCCAAAACAGTGTCAGTACGATAACCGCCAATCTGCGACTTAATTATGACCCCAACAAGGCCTTGACAGAAATCAATGCCAAGGTCAATGCCGTACTCAATCAGTTACCGCCAGAATCGCAAACGCCGGTTCTGAGTGTAAAAATCGGTGAAACGATTGATGCCATGTATATCGGCTTTTCCAGCGAAACCTTGCCTGCCAATAACATCACCGATTATTTAATCCGTTCGGTACAGCCCCGGTTACAGGCCGTCGAAGGTATCCAGACTGCCGAGTTACTGGGTGGTAAAAACTTTTCCCTGCGCGCCTGGTTAGACCCCAACAAACTGGCGGCTTACGGACTCAACGCCTCCGACGTCAGCGCCGCATTGACCAAAAACAACTTTATCGCCGGACTGGGCACCACCAAAGGTCAAATGGTACAAGTCAATCTGACAGCATCAACCAGCCTGCATTCCGTCGCAGAATTTGAGCAGTTAATCATCAAGCAAAAAGACGGCGCGATTATTCGCTTAAAAGATGTCGCCAATGTCTCGTTGGGCGCTGATGATTACGAAGCCAGCGTTTCCTTCGATGGCAACAAGGCCGTTTATGTTGGGCTACAGGTGGCCTCAAGCGCCAATCTGCTTGAAGTTATCGAACGGGTGCGTAAAGTTTTTCCTGATATTCAGGCTCAATTGCCGGAAGGAATCAGTGCCAAAATCGTTTACGACTCAACAAAATTTGTTGATAGCTCTATCCATGAAGTTATCCATACCCTGCTCGAAGCGTTAGTGATTGTGACCTTGGTTGTGTTCGCCTTTTTGGGTTCACCCCGTTCAGTGCTGATACCTGTGATAGCGATACCGCTGTCTTTGATCGGCACTTTTACCATCATGTTGATGCTGGGGTTTTCCATTAATTTATTAACACTGCTGGCCTTGGTTCTTGCCATTGGACTGGTCGTTGATGATGCCATCATTGTCGTTGAAAACGTCAACCGACATATTGAAGACGGCATGCAACCGATTCCGGCTTCCCTGCTGGCAGCGCGAGAACTGACCGGCCCCATTATCGCCATGACCATCGTGTTAATTGCCGTTTATGTCCCTGTCGGCTTTCAAGGCGGACTGACCGGTGCCTTGTTCTCGGAATTTGCTTTTACGGTGGTCGCTGCGGTAACTGTTTCTGCCATTGTGGCACTGACTTTATCGCCAATGATGTGCTCCCGTTTACTTAAATCTCATAGCCATAACCGCAACGGCTGGGAAGAGCGCATCGTCGACTTTATCGACCATCAAGTTTTTGCAATACAACGTGTTTATTCACGCACATTGCACGGATCACTTAATTTTTTACCCGTGACAGCTACTTTTGCAGTCATCATACTCGCCAGCATTTACTTTCTTTATACCAGCTCCAATAGAGAACTCGCGCCACAGGAAGATCAAGGCGTCATTATCACCATGTCAACATCAGCACCGGATGCAACACTTCAACAACGACTGGTTTATGCGGAACAGGTTTTTAAGAAATTTATTACCCACACGGAAACCGATCACGTTTTTCAGCTCAATGTCCCTGGTCAATCCATCGCAGGTACTGTTTTAAAACCCTGGGATGAGCGCACACAAACGGCCACTGAACTGCAACCCATCATTCAGAAAGAAATGAATGAAATTGCCGGCGTTCGTGTCGCTGCCTTCCAGCCACCGCCACTGCCAGGCAGTAGCGGTCTGCCTATGCAATTTGTAATCGGAACGACTGAATCGTTTGACCAATTAAACACCGTAACCCAGCAATTTATGCAGGAAGCGCAAAAAAGCGGCATGTTTATCTTTCTCGACACGGATCTAAAAGTCGATAAACCGCAATCACAAGTAGAAATTGACCGCAATAAAACCGCGCTGCTGGGACTTAGCATGCAGGATGTCGGCTCGTCGCTGGCGTCCATTCTGGGCGGTGGTTATGTTAACTATTTTAGTATGACCGGAAGATCGTATAAAGTTATTCCCCAGATCCAGCAAACCTCGCGGCTTAATGCGGATCAGTTACTTAACTACTATATTCGTGCGGCTAACGGCGCTTCCATTCCCCTATCCACCATTGCGACCATCAGCACCAAAACGGTACCACAATCATTGAATCACTTTCAGCAATTAAACGCTGCGATTGTTTCCGGCGTGCCTTTTCCGGGCGTCACGCTGGGAGATTCAATTAATTCATTAAAAGAAATCGCCGCAAAAACATTACCGCCGGGCTACTCGATAGACTACGCGGGACAGTCACGCCAACTGGTTAATGAATCCAGCGGTTTTATTTTTACTTTTGGCTTTGCTTTAATCATTATTTTTCTGGCGTTATCCGCGCAATTTGAAAGCTTCCGTGACCCACTGATTATTTTGGTATCCGTTCCCATGTCCATCGCCGGGGCGCTTATATTTATTGCCTTGGGTATCGGCGGCGCAACGCTTAACATCTATACCGAAGTCGGCTTGGTCACTTTGATGGGATTAATCAGTAAACATGGCATCCTGATTGTCGAATTTGCCAATATCAAGCAAAAAGAAGGCATGTCCAAACGTGAAGCGATAGAGACGGCAGCCGGTATCCGGTTACGACCCATTTTAATGACGACTGCCGCCATGGTGTTGGGTGTATTGCCGCTTATTTTTGCAACCGGCGCGGGTGCCGTATCGCGTTTTAATATAGGTTTGGTGATAGCGACCGGCATCGCCATCGGCACCTTGTTTACACTATTTGTAGTCCCTGCGGTCTATCTGCTGATTGCACAGAACCACTCCAAATTGGCAGCAAATACCCCCTAATCGTGTTGAATATAAGATACAATGCACTTAAAATTCAGGCAATTCAATCGCCTTACCAATAATTAAAGAGTACCCAATCAATGAAAACTGCACTGTTTTATACTAAATACCCGGTTAACTTAATGCGCACAACCGGCCTGTGCCTGTCGGCATCCATGCTTCTTTTAACTTCAGGGTGTGCAACGGTAGGCCATGAATTTCCAGCAGGTCAAATATCGACTATTAACATCGGGAAAACTACCCAGAACGATATTTATTCAACCTTCGGCACGCCTTGGAGAACCGGTATAGAAGATGGCAAGAAAACCTGGACCTATGGAAACTATGAATACAGCCTGTTTAGTGACCACAGCGCCGAAGACTTGGTGATTAAATTTGATAATCGCAAAGTCGTTTCTGCCTTTGTGTTTAATACCACCAAGCGCTCTAAATAAGCCTCCGCACTGTGTAGGATGGAGGATGGGTAGAGCAGCCTGAAACGGATCGCATAAGGAATCAATTATGATGGGTTTCGGCTATCGCCTCTACCCATCCTACGAACTGTAAGAGCCACGCCAACAAAGTTTATATCATTCCCACGCACAGGACGTGGACCCAAGCATTTTGACATATGTCAGGCTTTATCACGCAGCATCAGGTTGGCTTTAAGGTTGGGTATATTAAGCCTGTTTAGTTCCGTGGATTGAAGTGTTGCTTTTCCTGATCAACATTCACCGCGTTATGTTGATTACGAATTAAAACCTCGCAGTATAGAAAAATTAAAAAAGATAACCCAGCTTCACCTGCAACCCGAACTGTTCTGACCAGCTCTTGACGCCATATGACCAACTCTGGTCAACACCTGGCTCACGCCAGGTATGAGTCCCGGTGGTCTGAATATACAGATAATCGGCAGCCAATCCCAGTTCCACATTTTGGGACAGGCCTATTAGCACCCCCAGAGAGCCGTGCCAGGCATCACCCGTTGTGTCTTCAAAAGTTACCCTATCTCCCCGCAATAAGTGTCGATCCAGATTATTTCCCTGTACATAACTCCAATCCGCTTGCGTCTGCAACTTCAGGTGATGCAAATAAGGCAAAGTCGTCCACTGATAACCAAATCTCAGTCCCAAAAAATATCGATACCAATTCTGCTCAAAGGAGATAACACTTCCCGGTAAAGGCTGAAGAGTTGGCGGCGTGCTTGGTGTATCGTAGTCAAGCTGGACGCCATCATGGCTAAGCAGGGAAAGCTGTTGCCAATTAAAGCCCAGCACTGGACGGAAATCAAAATGCTCGGGCAAGCGCAGCAGATCAGCAACCTGCATATCAATATCAGCCCCAACCTGAAAGCTTGGGTTCAATCGGCTATCGGTCTCACCGTAGTTTGTTAAGCGCCCTGGCATACCATTGTCAGCCCAGTCAGTGTCCTTGAATCTGCCAGTCTCTTGATCAACAACTGTAGTCATAAACTCAATTCCACCGGAAAAACGAGACAGGCGCTTCTTTATCTCAAACCCGGCCCAGACTGAATTAACGGGGAACTCAAGACGACTGATTGGTTGCTGGTAAGGTGGATCAGGGTTTCCAAATTCGTAGGAAGTATGACTATTGAGCAATGTCTTTTGCTTGATATCAAACTGCCAGGACGGCTCCGTAACATTCACCTCATTCCCGGCACAGACTGTTGCTGGAATAATAACAGCGACAGAAAGCAGTAAGCTTGCTATTGCAGAAACAACAATGGGAACAGGCTTGGACCGAGAAGTAGATTGAAAAAGCAGTATCAAAGGTAGTAGTGAACTCATGATGTAAAACCTCATGTCGAATTAATATATGGTGCCTGGACTTATCACCTAACATCAGATTGACTTTGGAGTTAAATGTCTTAAGCCTGTTTAGTCTTGTTTCATTTTTGCAGTAGAAGCAACGACGCTATACTTTGCTGCTTTGCTGTCCCATTGAAAGATTTTTTCCACTTGTTGCCTTGCGATTTAATTTAAACATCGTAATAACCCACAATTTTGTTCGGCAGGATGGAAAGCAAATTATGTCCTTTATCGAGCAGATGGTCGCTAGGACATTGATTAGCCGAGCGCCATTAATCTTAAACAGCGCAAGCGCTTCAAAATAGCCATAACCAGTGACGACACAACAGAAAGCACTAATCACGCAACAACAATGATGATTTTCATTTAAAATACCTGTTGTTATGAAGCCGACTGACTACCCATTTGTGGGAGCGATTGACTCAGAACCTGATAGTAAATGAGCCAAACACGCCGGTGAAACCTTCCTTTATCTGCGTATCGACTCTACCTATAATAGCCATTTCCTCAGATTTTTTTAATTCCAGTTTCAGCTCACCGCCGACATTGAAGCTATTAACAGCGGGCTTGGCTCCATTAGTACCAAAGCCGGCACCACCACCGTTAAAGTTGGAGGTGACTGCAAAGGGGTCACTGAAGAAGTCATAGAGCCATTTGCTATGCATCTCTGGCGTCACTCTGCCCCATTGATTATCCCAGATTGTGGTTATGCGAGCGCCAAGACCTGACTGAAGCTGATTGTAATTCTGACTGGCAAGAGTTAAATTTAATGCCCCTGCCCCGCTTTCGGTATACCCGTTTAAGTGCAGGTTATTATATTGCAGCGATACCAGCGGCGTAAACCGCACGGTATCTGTTAAATTAAATGAGTACCCACCACCGATGTAGGCCCCATACTGCTGTCCGTTATAATTGGCATTTGCTTTTCCCAGAAGCGTGTTACCGTCAATGATATTGCGCCGACCCACTTGCCAGTTATAAGCAAAAGTAAGCGCCGTATCAATAAAGAAAGGCCGCATTTTATCTTGATACCCTCCATAAACAGAGGTCTGAGCGCTATTAATAACGGTAGTGTCATTATTGACTGAATTAACATTACCGTAAGCATAACCACCACTGACACCCAGGATAAGTGCGTCACTGAAGCAGTGATCGACGCCCAACGCAGTACCGGCATTCCACGCATTGTAACCGACGATACCGCTACGTGTATTTTGGTTCAAATAACTGCCGAATCCTTTGACCCAAAGACCCGCGTCACAACTGGAGACTCTGGCTCCCTTTAAACTCTTTGAACCGGCTAACCCCCTCAGCACCGTATTAACTTTTTCCACTCGGTCAATTGAGACGCCGGTAAAATTATTAAGAATCGCACGATCGTTGTTAAGCGTGCCGGCATCGGCCACCGGCCCCTGGTTGATAGCCGGATTATCCACTGCATGCGTATAAACTAGTACCAGATCATTACCAGCATTAACGATACTAAAAGAGCCATTACTCTTGGTACCCGTGATACTGTTATTGTCAATAAAACGAGCGGTTGCCAAGTTGAATTTGTCTGCGGAGAAACCGCTAACACCGCCGGCGGCACTGGCAATCTTCCAGGTGTAATCGAGGTTTTTATTGAAATTAACTACCGTACCGCTGGTATTGCCGGCATTCAGACCGGTAATATCGATTGTGAATTGATTGCTGTTGGTGGCCGAAATGGTCAGTGCGCCCGGGGTGATGTCATGTAAATCCCAGCCTGTGGTGTTACCTGCAACACCGGTAGCATTATTGATTTGCCAGAGATACGTACCGCCGCCATAAGTGGCAGCAGCGCTGGTCAGTGTGCCGGGGCTATTACCGGGACTGAGGATGCCGCCGCTGTTGATAGTGACTGCACCGGTAGTGCCGCTTCCTGCAAGGGTGCCGCCGCTGTTGACGGAGGTAAGTAAGCTAGAAGCTATCGAGCCGTCAACAACAAGCGTTCCGGCATCGACGGTTGTAGTTCCTGTGTAGGTATTGGCACCACTTAGAGTAAGACTGCCTGTGCCTTGTTTGATGACATTGCCGGTTTCGGAGATTACGCCCGCGAAAGTTGAGTTAGTTGCATCCTTTCCGGTCGTTAGAGTTGCTGCATCAAGAAGGACCTTGCTGCCTACTTCACCGATCAGTACTTCAATCCTGTTGGCAAAGTTGTTAAGATCAAGAGTCCCTGTACCATCAACCGTCGTTACCGAACCGGCCGAGAGGGTGTTAGCGGCTCCGGCCTTTAGCGTTCCAGCGGTAACGTTCGTTGCCCCCGTATAAGTATTGGTGCCGGAAAGCGTCACTGTGCTGGAGGTGGTTTTATTGAGACCCACGCTGCCGCCCAAGATGGCGGAAACGCTGCCGGCTCGCAGGTCAAAAGCCGTGATGCTGGTCAAGGTGCCACCAGTACCGTTGATGCTGCCGCCGGTCAATTTTACACCGGCGACGGTGTCGCTGAAGCCCGCTATATTAATTGTGCCACCCGAAACTTGAACACTGGCGGTGTTGGCAATCACGTCATTGGCACCGTATGCCAAGGTGCCTGACTGCACATCAGTAAGTCCTGTGTAGGCGTTGGCACCGCTCAAGGTCAGGAGGCCGTTGCCGGCCTTGGTCAGGCCGCCCGTGCCGCTGGCGATGCCGCTGTAGTTGCTGTCCAGGTTGTGGTTATCGCCGATGGTCAAGATGCCGCCCAGAGTGGTGGCGCCCGCTCCCGTCAGCGCCTGAAGGGTCTTGTTCGAGGCAATGGTAAAGGTGCCGCCGTTCGCTACGCCTGAACTGGCGGCAATGCTGCCGGTCGTTAACGCCAAGGTGCTG
>JBAXUR010000092.1:0-13707 GCA_037129595.1 Methylococcaceae bacterium
TTTTACAACAACTTGACCAAGATACCCATGCCATTCAGGACATTGCTGAACGTGCCAAAGCCGCTGACGAGAAGATGCCGCTGGCCAAGCGTTATCGTGAAGTGCTGGACGCATACGACCGTTATGTACAACCGATGACCGAGTTAATGGATACCGGCGCGGGCGGGAGTTTTTATCCGCTGCTGGAAGAAGCTGAAAAAGTTTTGGAAGCGCTGGCTCAGCAATTACTGGTTCAAGGCGGTTTATACAGTCATCAGCGATTGTTGCGACAAATAGGTTTTCGGGTTAAGGAGTTACGGCAAAACGGACTTCTGGCTTTGAAACAATGCACCAACACCTTGATGCCGCTGCGGGAAGAGTTGCGTCGCCATAACCGGTTAAGCGCCGCGATTGGGCAATTACTGGGTGAAGTGCGCAAAAAAGGTTTGCGTAGAACTTTTTCGCAACAGAGTTTGCCGGTTTGGCGGAAAGAACGCACGGTATCGGTTGCCATCGGGCCGGAGTTGTTGACGTTAATGGAGCAAGTGCGGCATTATCAGCCTAAAGCCGTTGATTTTCCGGAGCTGGCCACTGAGGACACCCATATTCAGTTGGAACAGGTGGATGAAGATGCCATTCGCGAACACCTGTATCAGAGTTTGCCGTTAATGGATTTGATGCACTGGTTAACCGGTCATTACGGCCATTATCAGGACATCACCTTGTTAAGGCTTTATCACACGTTTATTCGCTTGGTGGATGTTGTCGCCATTCCCGACCCCAAAGAAACCCGCATTGCCCTCAAGCAGGTCGCGATTCGTTTACACAGCCATACACTTAAGTCTTTATGACCCTTAATTTGACTCAACTGACCCAGCTTCAGCCGCTCTTTAAACTATTAAGTTCCGGGACGCATTTAAACCGTTTGCAGGATACCGAACTTTGGGTGGAACTTGAAAATCAGCAAAGCCACTATCAGGACTTGTTTGCCGCGTTAGGTTTTGTATTGGTGGTGGATGGACGCGGTTTTGCTTATTTTAAAACCGATCAAGGCAGTTCTTATACCGGCAAACTAACCCGTCGATTGGCTTTGTTGTTGATGTTGCTGTTTGAATATCAAGCTGATCAAGGTTTGCATTTATTCCAGTTTCAGCAATGGCGGCTGGATACGTCTTTGCTTGAAAAGCTGTGGCAGCAATATCACGCCATCCTGGAAGCCGAAGAAATGAACAGTCCGCAGATGTTAAAAGAAATTTTGGACAGTGCGGCACGCGTCGGTTTTTTGGTGTTTGAAGATCAAGCCTATCGCCTATTGACTTCCGTGCATCGTTACCTGGATTTGTTTGAGGAGTTGGCGCAGGCCGAGCGACCTGATCAGCTTCAGGTGGACGATGTTGAGGAGGCATTGTTTTGAGCCTGATACAGTACGGTTTTCAAAAGTTGGTGTTATTAAACAGCGCAGGATACAGCCGCGCCGAATTGCCGCTGGATGATTCAGTATCGATTATCGCCCCGAATAATACCGGCAAAACCAGTTTGATTAATGCTTTGCAGTTTCTGCTTATCCTTAATAAACAGCACATGGAATTTGGGGCGCACAGCTTTGAAAATACCCGGCGTTTTTATTTTCCGGACAACAGTGCTTATATTCTACTGGAAGTGTTGTTGCCGTCCGGCATGGCGGTGATTGGTTGTGTCGGCAAGGGCTTAAGCCATGATTATGAATACTTTGCTTATCAAGGCAGTCTTGATCTTGATGATTACCGGTTGGATGATGGCAAGCTGGTTACGCAACCCAAATTAATCGGTCGTTTGTTTGAATGCGGCAAACCGGCCAAAATATATCCACAAGTCGAGTTACGTGCCTTGTTGTATGGCAATCGCCAAAAACAACGTTCGGATGATCCCGATTTTACTATTTTTCCACTGGAATTTACCTCCCAAGCGGCGACGTATCAGCGTATTTTAACCCGAACGTTGCGTCTGGATCGTTTGGACAGCAAGGAAGTGAAAAACTATTTACTGGAAATTTTTAAAAACGACTTACAGGATCGCCGTGTTGATTTTAAAAGTGAATGGGACAAGTCCTTTGCTGATGTCAACTACGACAAATCCCAGTATGACTCGGTGTTTCGCAATCAGACGCTCATTGCCGACATGGAAGACAGCCAGCAAACACGCCGCATTTTACGAGGCAAGATTATTGTGTGGCGACCTGTAATTGAGCAAGGCTTAAATGAGTGGGAAGCTTATTACACCAATACGTTTGAGCAACTGACACAGCAGTTTAAGGCGTTGGTTGCGGATATTTTGGCGTTGGAAAATCGCCAGAAAGTTGTTTATAAGGATCAGGCTGAAATGGATAACCTTTTAAAAGCCCAGAAAAAAATAGAACAGCGCTGCCAGGAACTAACGCTGCGTTTTGAATTTGTTAGCGATTTGTCGCAATTGCAAAACCAACGCCTAAGTTTGCAGGAACAACGCGACGAACGGGTTAGGGTGATTAAAAATGCCGAGCAGCAACAATCGCCTGAGTCGATCAAACGCAACCTTGTAAAAGTCGGTAAAGAACACGCCGATTTGCAACGCCAGTTAGCTAGTCTGGATAATAATTTATATCTGCAACTGCAAAAACTACTGCCGACAGATCATTTTGAGCTGTTAACCCGCTTGCTGGCAAAGTCGGTTTTAAGTTTACCGGTTACTGAAAATAGTGCGGTTAAACTTGATAACGCCGTTGCTTTTCAGTCGTTTGCCGTACAACTTGAAAATAATTTGTCGGCCAATCGCTTGGAACTGCCGGGCTTGTCGCTGGATTTATCGGCGTTGGAACCCAACTTGACGCTTAAAACCGCACAAGAACTGGAAACGGAAATCAGTGATTGTGATCGTCAGTTGGTCGAATTGCAAAATCTGTTACAGACCGTTGAAACGTTGGCCGAACAAAAGCGCCAGCAACAGGAATTGGAGCGGCAAATCGAGGTATTGGATGCCGATATAACAGACTACAAAGAATTGCTATTGATGCAGGCTAATGGTTTAGAACGGCTGCAAACCATTGCCGATGTGCTCCAAAAACTGGAATCGCTTAAACAAGAAGAGTTAACGTTAACCGACCAGAAAAGCGGCATCGCCCAGCATCAGGATGATAATAAAGTCGCACAGAAAGAGCTGCAAAGTCAGCATCAACGCATTAACAATGCCCGTCATCAGCGATTGGATCAACACCCGCCGTTTAATTTTTTGGAGCAGTTGCCCTTTTTGCCGTGCATGGAAAGGGCTGAATTGGCAATGCCCGTTTTGGCTGATCGTATTGAAAGTTATAACCGCGATTGCCAAAAACACAATGCGCTTGACGAGGAGCTTAACAGGCAATTGATGGATTTGCATCGGGATGGTTTGAATAAGTTTCAAACGCAGGATTCTTCCGAACAAGAGCTCGATGCGTTGTTTGCCTATACGGTAAATTTAAGTCAGGAGCAAGCGGCCATTGAACGCAAGGCGCGTTCTGCGGTGGTGCAGATTGCGGCTATTTTGCGGGATTTGCGGGACAGTCTGGAAACGCTTAAAAGGCGGATGCGCGAGTTTAACAACAAAATCAATCGCCGCCAGCTTTCTGATCTGAAGGTGTTTAAAATAGAACCCCGCGAAGAAGAAGCCTTGGTCAAGGCGATACAAACCTTGATTTCCACGTCTGAACAGGTTGAATCGGGAAATTCTTTTGATTTGTTCGACCACAATGCGGTGCTGGATGATAAAGAACTCAATCATGCCAAGGATACGTTAATCAAGGAAGGTGAAGCGCGAGGCGGTCTGCGGGTTGAACATTTATTCCGGCTGGTTTTTATTATCGCCAAAGAAAATCAAACGCCTGCTGAATTTGAAGACATCGACAGCGCCGCCTCCAACGGCACTGTGCTGATGGCAAAATTGATTACCGGGTTGGCCATGCTCAATCAAATGCAAGATCCCCGAAAAACCATAAAAACCGCGTGTTATCTGGATGAAGCGGCGTCCTTGGATCAACACAATCAGCGCAATTTGATAGAAATAGCCGCAGGATTTAATTTTACATTGATTTTTGCTTCACCCGAGCCACAAATTACCGCGCGGTATTGTGTACCCATCGGTACGACCAACGGCAAAAATCATATCAGCCGGCTTAATTGGCAGATTTTGGAACCTATCAATAATGCCGATCCCAAGGCATGAAATGAGTATTTTAAGCGAGGCATTAAAACGTCTGGTAAGCAGTGAACAGCCGTTAATGGCGTCGGCTTTTACAGCGGGACAAAAAAAATGTCTTGAACAGTTCGCGCGTGAAACCCGTCTCATTGAACTTAAAAAGCAAGGTCGTGCGACTATTTATCAGGTCATTAACCGGCAAAGTGTTGTTAACTATCTGCGCCAGTTGCATCCTTTGGACGAGACTTCCTTACCGGACGGTTTACCGACACGCAGCGGAAATATTGGCAGGGAGCGTAATAGCAAGACCGGCCAAACCGGTCATGATTATTGGTATTTATTGATGAAATCCTGGGATGCTGATGTCGTTTGGCAAAATGCCAATGACCGGATGCAACCTTCTGAACATACTGCGCGTTATGGCGTTGCAGCCTTACAAATCAATGCGGAGCCAAGTTCAGGGCAGGACTGGCAATGTAACCGGCCGTTGTTATTGGTTGAAAATCAGGCGTTGTTTGATCAGTGTGATTGGTTGCCGCATGATTTTAAAGGTTGTCTGGCTTATTATGCCGGCCAGCTTTCTGATGTATTGTTGCAATGGCTTGCTGAACAAAAACGCACGGATGAAGTGATTTTTTTTCCGGATTATGACGGTGTTGGTTTAAGCAATTACGTCCGCTTGCTTAACGCGCTACACCCTGATTCTGCGTTACAGTTTTACTGGTTGCCGGATTGGGAAGCTAAATTGGAAAAATTTGGCAACACTGATTGTTGGTTAAAAACGCGGGTGCAATTTGAAAATGCCTTTGCAAAATTGACTGCGCTGAATGCCTTGAACCCCGATTTTATTAAGCTGGGATCACTGTCTCAAACTTACGGTAAGGCTTTGGAACAGGAATCAGTTTGGTTGTAGTGCTGTAATTATTTTTAGTTGGAACTGACCGCCCGCTCACGGCCCAGACTGTGTGAAAAAGCACAAACAAAATCTTCAAAAGTTGACTTTACTCCATTTACTTGTAAAAACAGAGTGAACTATCAATGGTTACTTCCATTTTAAAGTGTAATTCAATCAATAACCCGTTGATTATTTCCATCGGCATTGGTGATTTTGAGTTTTCACACAGCCTGGGCCAATAGCAGTGATTGCGAGAACGTTATTTTTTATGTGTAGTGGGCCCGATAACATAAATCACAGGAACTGATTACATTTTTAAAACGTGAACATGCTTTCGAACACTAAGGTAACTGATTTTTTAGTTAGTGCATATAGATGTTTATACGTATTGTTTTTTTAGTTTGAAGTGATGTTATTTGTAACTATTCAGCGAAAATAAATAAAAAAATTACTTGGCACGGTTTTTAAGCAAAAAAACCTAAATTCATGCAACCCACTAAGCTAGTGTTAAAAAGGCAATCAGGCCTTATTATGAGGCAATTTCTTTAGTTTATATCAATCAACCTAGGCTGCCAGCGCCTAAAAAAGCGCAGGCAGTATAACGCAGTCAGAGCAACAAAATTTGTGTTTAAAAACAGGGTTTATAATAGTGGCTATTGAAACCTAGCCTAATATCATACCCAGTTGACTGTTGATAATATAGACATTGATGCGACAATAAAAAAAGTTCAGGAGCTTCTTGCTCAAGAGCCAAATCTTTCGCCTGCCTTGTGTTCAACATTAGATATACTGTTAATGGTTGTGCAACTGTTGGCCAACCGGTTAGGTCTTAACAGCCGCAATAGCAGTAAGCCGCCCTCAACAGATTTTGTAAAAGGCGAAAAAAAGACTAAAGATGGCAACAACAAAGCTGGCGGACAAGTCGGAAGGATTGGAACTACCTTCAGCAAAGTGGCTGACCCTGATGAGATCAAGTTACTTAAAGTGGATCGAGCCAGTCTTCCTCCCGCGCAATACCGTGATATTGGCTTTGAGTCACGCCAAGTGTTTGATATTGATATCCAGCGCATCGTCACTGAATACCGTGCCCAAATCCTAGAAGATGAAAAGGGAAATCGCTTTACTGCACCGTTTCCATCACAGGTAACCAAGGCGGTTCAATACGGTAATGGCGTCAAAGTACAAGCCGTATATTTATCACACAACAGTTACTTCCCTATCAGAGGGTTCAAGATTACTTTAAGGAATAAATTGGGTTGCCGATCAGCACGGGCTCCGTATTTAACTTTAATAAGCAGGCTTTTAAGCTGTTGGCGGAGTTTGAACTGAAGCTAATCGCTAAATTGATTGCCTCATCCTTGTTGCATACCGATGAAACTGGTATCAATATAGGAGGCAAAAGACAGTGGCTACATTGTGCATCAAATGACCGACTGACCTTGTTTTATGCCCATGCCAAACGAGGCATTGAGGCTATGGATGCGAAAGGAATGTTGCCCCTGTTTAAAGACATTCTCTGTCATGACCATTGGAAGCCTTATTATCACTTCACTGACTGTTTGCACTCACGCTGTAATGCACACCATCTGCGTGAACTGGAACGCGCTTACGAACAAGATAAGCAGCAATGGGCAAAAGAAATGCAAGACTTACTGTTAGATATACTGAAAGACGTCAAGGCTCAATGTGATGCCAGCGCATTGACTGTAGAGCAAGCCAAGTATTATATAGAGCGCTACCGTAAATTACTAAAGCTGGCTGAAATAGAATGCCCAGCACCAGATGAATCGCGACAACCAGGACAACGGGGGCGAATTAAGCGCAGTAGGGCACGAAACCTATTGGAGCGGTTGCAGCTCTTTGAGTTAGATGTGCTCAGGTTTATGATCAACCCAATTGTCCCTTTTACGAATAATCAGGGGGAGAATGACATTAGGATGACCAAGGTGCATCAAAAAATATCTGGTTGTTTTCGGTCTCAGGAAGGTGCTGATATCTTTTGCCGTGTCCGCAGTTATTTGTCTACGTGCAGGAAAAATAATGTTTCAGCAACTCAGGCGCTGACGCTTTTGTTCGATGGTGTTTTACCTGATTTTATACTTTAAAAAGAGCCGTTGATTTTTCGCTTAAAATTTCGGTGAATAGTTACGATTTCACAATGTTACATGGAGGCTACTTGCTATTGCAGGTGTTGTTCAGCTTAATGCAATGTAATCGACTGTTTTTCTAAATTGATAGTCTTTTTTTAAACAGTGATCCAGCCATTTTTGCAGAAAATAATTCAAGCGCCATTTGTAATTCATTATTTCCTTGCTTAAACCAGGATTTTTAAAGACTTGTGCTACGCTGGCGCGGGCATGATCACTTAATACTTCAGCCAATTGTGCGTCCAAATAAATGCGTATTTTGACGGCGGGTTCCAGAAATTCATCCAGATTTTTGTTAAAACAATGGCTAAGTTCAACCGTCATTGTATAGGGCGTGCTTTCAATAACGGTAATATGAAGTGTGGTGTTTTTGTGTGCAAGCCCTATCGCGGTTTCTTTAAGGCTAAGTAACTCTGGAATTAACTGAAGCAGTTTTTGGTAGTTGGATTCGCAGATTTGTTCCAGACAGTATGACTTGTTGACCGGATTAACAAAGCTCATAGGTTATGTCAGCTTTCCCGGTAGCAAGCATGGGCACTGGCCGTTTCCCATAATACAACTTGGGCAACATTAAATCCGGCCTGTTTTAAATGTTGGTATATCATTTTACTTAAGACTTCGGCGGTGGGATGCTCTTCAAGGGCAAGAAAACGTTCGTTGTTTTCTATCAGCATTGGGATAATCGGGTCATCCTTATGGAGCAAAAAGTTATGATCAAGGATGTTGTCAATGTAGGCTTCTACGCAGTCTTTAATATCAGAAAAATCGCAGACCATGCCTTGATCATTGAGCTGTTCTTGTTGTATTGAAATGGATGCTTTGACACTGTGGCCGTGTAAATTACGACATTTACCGGGATGATTCATTAATCGATGCCCGTAGCAAAAATAAACTTCTTTGGTAATTGTAAACATAGGTTAAGAGAAGTTGTTGGGTTGATGGTTCGACAGGCTTGCCACGAACGGTTTAAAAGGAACGCCAGGAAACGGCGAACAGGCTTGTTCTCGAACCGCTTTATCTGTGCTGTTCTGTCTTAAATAGGTCGCTTGATTTATGTCGCTGATGGGTCAAGTTTACTATAAAAACGGGTATAACGGTGGTTGATGATTATCAAATACTGAATTAATTTAGAATTAATTGCTGAATTTCTATAAAATACCTTTTAATCTCACTGCTTTGATCATGTTTCCATGGACCTAAAATTTCTCGATTTTGAACAACCGATCGCTGAATTAGAAGCGAAAATAAAAGAACTCCGCAATGTAGAGTTCGATAATAAAATAAATATTTCCGATGCGCTTAAGCAACTGGAGGATAGAAGTCAGGCACTGACGGAATCTATTTTTAGCAATCTTTCTGATTGGCAGATTTCTCAATTATCCAGGCATCCAGGGCGACCTTATACGCTGGATTATGTTGAGCATATTTTTACTGATTTTCATGAGTTGCATGGTGACCGCGCTTATGCGGATGATCCGGCTATTGTGTGCGGATTGGCGCGTTTGGACGGGTTGCCGGTCATGGTTATTGGTCATCAAAAAGGCCGCGATACCAAAGAAAAAATTTATCGTAACTTTGGTATGCCACGCCCCGAAGGTTATCGTAAAGCCTTGCGTGTTATGAAAATGGCGGAGCGTTTTAAAATTCCGGTTATTTGTTTAATCGATACCCCCGGTGCTTACCCCGGTATCGGTGCCGAAGAACGTGGACAAAGCGAAGCCATTGCCAGAAACCTGTTTGAAATGGCTAAACTAAAAACACCCATTATTTGTACCATTATCGGTGAAGGTGGTTCGGGTGGTGCGTTGGCGATTGGTGTGGGTGACCGTTTAATCATGCTGGAATACAGTACTTATTCGGTTATTTCACCGGAAGGTTGCGCATCCATTCTATGGAAAAGTGCTGATAAGTCACAATTAGCCGCCGAAGCGATGGGTATTACCTCTGACCGTGTACGTGAACAAGGTTTTCTGGATGAAGTGGTTAGAGAGCCTTTGGGTGGCGGTCATAGAAACTTTAAAATTATTGCCTTAAATTTAAAAGAAGCCTTAAATCGTCATTTGGAAGACTTAATACACCAAGATATCGATCAAGTACTTGAACAAAGGTATCAGCGTATTATGAGTTTTGGGGTTTTTACGGAAGAAGCCGGTAAGTAACCCAGGGCTTTTTCTGATTTATAGAGACCTTCGTTGATTAATCGACATTATTTTCTGTAGGGCGTGTCATGAAAATTAAGGCGCGCACGGCACGCCCTACGTACTGACTAAAGTGGGTAGCCACAAATCTTAAAACATGACTTATCACGAGGGCTATGAAGAAAGAAAACTTCGTGTCTTCGTGGTGATAAATGCTTTCTAGGTTCATGGCTCAAATCGTTTTAAATAGCTGTTTAACTAAATTTACCACCTTATTACGCATTTAGTTTAAAATCGCTTGTTAAATTAATCCCCGTATATCCTGATTACTTTGTAAAATAATGCAAACAACGCCTTTTGAAGTTTTAACCACCTTATCAACCCTGCGTGATTACATACGCTGGGGTGCCAGCCAGTTTACCCAAGTCGGGGTCAGTTTTGGTCACGGAACTGTTACCGCGCTGGATGAAGCTGCGGCGTTGGTCTTGCATACCGTTTTTCAACCTTATAATCTGTCTGAAGCTTATTTGGACACGGCACTAACGATGACTGAGCGTCAGGCAGTGATTGATATTATTGATAGACGGATTAATGAAAGAATACCGGCTTCTTATCTAACGCATGAAGCTATTTTTGCAGGTCTACCGTTTTATGTTGATTCGAGAGTCTTGGTACCCAGATCACCGATTGCCGAATTAATCGAACAACGTTTTTCACCTTGGGTAGAAGAAGATCAGGTTGGACGCATTCTGGATTTGTGTACCGGTAGTGGTTGTATTGCCATCGCCTGTGCTTATGCTTTTCAAGAGGCTTTGGTCGATGCCGTTGATTTGTCAGTTGATGCCTTGGCGGTCGCTGAAATCAATGTTGAAAAACATCAGTTAGCCGAGTCGGTGACGCTTTATCAGTCCGATTTATTTAATGCACTGCCACCTGTTTTGTACGATGTTATCGTCAGTAATCCCCCTTATGTAAGCCATGAAGAATGGGAGCAGTTGCCGCCGGAGTTTCTTGCTGAACCGGACATGGGTTTTAAAGGCGGTCTTAGCGGTCTGGATCTTGTGATTCGCATTCTGGCTGATGCCAATGATTATTTGGCAGAGCAGGGGATATTGGTTGTGGAAGTTGGGAGTAGTGCAGAAACGCTACAAAACACTTTTCCTGATGTGCCTTTTTACTGGTTGGATTTTGAGCGGGGCGGAGACGGTGTGTTTTTGCTGACTGCTGAACAGCTTAACTATTATCACGAATTATTTATAGCGGCTTTACGTTAATATGTCTGGAAATACGATAGGAAAATTATTTACCGTTACGTCATTTGGTGAAAGTCATGGCCCTGCCATTGGCTGTATTGTCGATGGTTGCCCTCCTGGATTGGCCTTGACAGAAGCGGATTTGCAGGATGATCTTGATCGCAGAAAACCGGGTACGTCACGACATACCACGCAACGGCGCGAAGCGGATGAAGTCAGAATTTTGTCGGGTGTGTTTGAAGGTAAAACTACGGGTACGCCGATTGGTTTGCTTATTGAAAATACCGATCAACGCTCCAAAGATTATTCCAAAATTGCTGATACGTTTAGACCGGGTCATGCCGATTATACGTACCAGCAGAAATATGGTTTTAGAGATTATCGGGGCGGGGGGCGTTCATCGGCGCGTGAAACAGCCATGCGGGTTGCGGCCGGCGGCATTGCCAAAAAATATCTTAAAGAGCAGGCGGGTATAGAAATTCGCGGGTATTTATCACAACTCGGCCCGATAAAAATTGAAAAGCTGGATTGGTCAATTATTGACAGCAATCCTTTCTTTTGCCCCGATGCAGATAAAGTCCCCGAAATGGAAGCCTACATGGATGCCTTGCGCAAGGAAGGCGAATCGATAGGCGCAAGAATTGAGGTGGTTGCCACTCACGTTCCCCCCGGTTTGGGTGAGCCCATTTTTGATCGTCTTGATGCCGATTTGGCACATGCTTTAATGAGCATTAATGCCGTAAAAGGCGTGGAAATTGGTGACGGTTTTGCTTGCGTGGATACCAAAGGTACAAAATTTCGGGATGAAATGACGCCTGGTGGTTTTTTAAGTAACCATGCAGGCGGTATTTTGGGCGGCATTTCCAGCGGTCAAGCCATTACTGCCAGCATTGCGCTAAAACCTACCGCCAGTTTGCGGCTGCCCGGTAAAAGTATCAATCAGCAAGGTGAGGCCATTGACGTGGTGACCGAAGGTCGTCATGATCCCTGTGTTGGCATTCGTGCCACCCCGATTGCAGAAGCGATGATGGCGATTGTGCTGATGGATCATTTTCTGCGTCATCGGGCCCAAAATATGGGTGTTGTTTCAGGATTGCCGATCTTGCGGTAATCCTTGTGGGGGCAAGTCTTATGTACTTGCCCTTGTTAAATCCTTTGTGGTTACCCATTTTAAATGATGATATTTTTCGGGTATCCACAAAAAAATACTCCCTACATGAATAACACAATGTCTGTTCCGTACTGGCGATTGTCAGGTTTTTATTTTTTTTATTTCGCAACTTTGGGTGGTTTTTTACCGTACTGGAGTTTGTACTTAAAAGACAGTGGTTTTAATCCCGTTGAAATTGGCGAGCTTTCTGCGTTTCTGGTGGGTACAAAAATTATCGCACCCAATTTATGGGGCTGGATTGCCGACCATACCGGGAAAAGTTTACGAATAATTCGTCTGGCGGCATTTTTTGCTGCCTTACTGTTTGCCGGTTTTTTGTTTGCGCACAATTATGTCTGGTTTGCCTGGATAACCGTCGCGTTTAGTTTTTTTTGGAATGCCGTGTTACCGCAATTTGAAGCGGTCACCTTGTTCCATTTAAAAAACAAAGCGCACCGTTACAGTCAAATAAGACTCTGGGGTTCGGTTGGTTTTATTGTAACGGTGTTGGGTGTGGGCTGGTTGCTGGATAAACAACCCGTTGCAATGCTTCCCTTTGTGATTATCGCGTTGTTGATTTTAAATTGGTGGGTGACCTTAATAACGCCTGAGGCCAAGCCTGTCAATTATGAATCAGTGCCGCTGAGGATGCTGCAAATCATAAAAAAACCCGAAGTGTTAGCCTTTTTTGTGGTTAATATATTGTTGCAGGTTGCGCACTCACCATATTACGTTTTTTATTCGATTTATTTAAAGCATTATCAATACTCGGCAACCGTTACCGGATTACTTTGGGCGCTTGGCGTATTGGCTGAAATCGTTTTATTTATTTATATGGGGCGTTTGTTAAAACGTTTTTCTTTAAGGGCTATTTTATTATTTAGTTTGACGTTGGCTATCGGTCGCTGGTTAATAATAGGTTGGTGTCCAGAGTAATTGAGTTTGTTGATTTTGGCTCAATTGTTACATGCCGCCACTTTTGGCGGTGCGCATGTGGTTGCCATACATCTGGTTCATCTTTATTTTGGCGATCAGCATCAGGGCAAAGGACAGGCTTTATACAGCAGTCTTAGTTTTGGCGTCGGTGGCGTATTGGGTAGTCTGTATAGCGGCTATTATTGGGAATCATTAGGGCCAAGGTTTGTTTATTCAATGGCAGCACTCTGTTGTGGACTTGCCTTGGTGATTGCTTATATCTGGGTAGGTCGGGGAAATGTTAAAAACCCGGTTGCGTTAGAATAAGGTTAAAGGTTTTTTAACATTGCACCTTGTGCCTTTAACCTGATCTTAATTTTTAGGAAAAAATGTGTTTGAAATAATTAAAAGCGGTGGCTGGATGATGTTGCCCATCATTTTATGCTCAATTGTAGCCATGACTATTGTCGTCGAACGTTTCTGGTCTTTACAAAGAAATAAAATTTTACCACCGGAACTGGTTCCGCAAGTCTGGAAGTTATCCCGTGAAAAAAAGCTGGATGACACCGTTTTGCGGCGCTTAAAAACCAGTTCACCGTTAGGTTGTATTTTAGCAGTAGGACTTGCCAACAGGCATCATGGCAGGGATGTTATGAAAGAATACATTGAAGAATCAGGCCGGAAAGTGGTACATGATTTAGAACGTTATCTTAACACCTTGGGTACCATTGCAGCCATTGGCCCCTTATTAGGTTTATTGGGAACCGTATTTGGTATGATAGACATATTTTCTTCACTGATGCAGCACGGTGCTGGAGATCCGAGTGTTTTAGCGGGAGGGATTTCGGTAGCACTTATTACGACAGCAGCAGGATTGACGGTCGGTATTCCCAGTTTAATTTTTCACCGTTATTTTGAAAGATTGGTAGACGAGTACATAGTTGATATGGAATCCGAAGCGTTAAAGTTGATTGATATACTGCATGGAGTCAGAGAGGTCTACTGATGAATTTTCGCCGAAAAAAACGAGAAAAGATTGATATTA
>JBAXUR010000093.1:0-13251 GCA_037129595.1 Methylococcaceae bacterium
GGCAATCATTACACGTCCCCCTCGGACAGTAACAGATATAAAAACACATTCAGGACGGTCAAGTCGCGATCATCAAATATACCGTAACTATTTTGAGGTTGGAGCACTTGAATTAGAACGTTGGCGGAGAACATTGGAACGCAACGTTGCATCATCACGCATTGCCAGCATTGATAGTCGTATAGCGGTTATTGATAAAGAAAAAGAAGGGTTGCTTGCGGATGCAGCAGAATCTTGTGCCTTGGTTTACAGCAATGGTAAGCCGGAGCAAGCTGATAATAAAAAACCTTCGGGTCTGCGAATTAAGTACTGAGGATGTCATTATGAACAAAATTCACACCATCGCTCATATCCGTACACCGCGTATGTTGAAAGGTTTTCGTGGTTGCGTTAACATGACAGGTAAGTCACAAATTCTCGCTGATTTCGGGCGAATTTGTTCAGAAGAATACCGGCGACTCAATCGCATTCAACAAGCCAGTGGTAAACGTATTTTACTGAGGAGGGCATTGTGAGCATAGATAAATCCAGAAGCAGTCAAGCTAAGGTGCTTTATGCTCTCTGTGCTTCAGATGACTTAAAACCCAGATACGAGATACGAGGGCTTGAATCTGCACCTGTTTATGCTATTGATCAAAACGGCTTAAGAGCTGTGGTGAGTGATACGCTTAGTAGCAGGTTACGTCCTGACAGGCGCAATATCAGTGCTCATCAGGCCGTATTGCATACACTGACAGAAGATCATACCGTATTGCCGATGCGTTTTGGTGTTATCGCACGCAGTGCTGAAGCCGTACAGAGTTTACTGACCGCGAACCAAAAAACTATCAGAGAACATTTTGAGCGCCTGAATGGGCGCGTGGAAATGGGTTTACGCGTTTCTTGGGATGTCGCTAATATTTATGAATATTATGTTGCCTCGCATACGGTTCTGAAAGAAGCTCGCGATGAAATTTGGGATAGAAATGCCAGTAACGGTGATCACCGTGATGAAAAGATTCGGTTGGGTAATTTATACCAGTCATTGCGTACTGCAGATAGAATTGAGTTTACCGAAAAAGTAAAAGAGGTGTTGTTCGATTATTGTGAAGACATTGTTGAGACGCCGGTTAAAAGAGAAAAAGATGTGATGAATCTGGCGTGTTTAGTAGAAAGAAAACGGCTGGATGAATTTGCTAAAGGTGTTTTTCAAGCCTCCAAGTTATTTGATAATGTTTATTTATTTGATTATACCGGGCCATGGGCACCGCATAATTTCATTACGTTGGATTTACACGCACCAACAAAGAAGAAAGAGTTAGCTAGCAGCGGTAGCGGTCATTCTGGCTGAGGTTAAGCCATGCTGCTGGTCGATGACATACTGTTCTCTCCTATTAAGGGAATCAACTGGATTTTTAAAAAAATTCACGAACTGGCGGAAGAGGAATTGTCTGGCGAGGCAGATCGAATTCGTGAAAGTCTGACTGAGCTTTATATGCAACTGGAAACGGGTGAGATTTCCGAAGAAGAATTTGAGCAACAAGAAGCTTTATTGTTGGACAGATTAGACGCATTAGATGAAGAGGATGATCTAATCGGCGAAGACAATAATAACGAAGACGAAGACGAAGACGAAGACGAAGACGAAGACGAAGACGACGAGGACGAGGACGCAACAAAATGAAATCGATGACTTATCCCGAATTTTTACAGGAAGGGCCGCTGAAACTGGTCTTCTTTGGGGGTAAGGGCGGTGTAGGAAAAAGTTCCTGTGCAAGTGCAACTGCTTTAAAGTTGGCGCAAGAGCAACCCCAGCATCTTTTTTTATTGGTCTCTACCGATCCTGCGCATTCGCTGAAAAATATGCTGTCAGATGTCGTGTTACCCCAGAATTTGGAAGTATGTGAATTAAGCGCCGCAGATTCATTGCATGCTTTTAAATTGCAACATGATGCGTCCTTGAAAGAAATTGCCGAGCGTGGTACTTTTCTCGATCAAAGTGACATCCAGGGCTTAATGGATGCAGCCCTTCCCGGTATGGATGAATTAGCGGCTTATCTTGAAATAGCCAAGTGGATTCAGGAAGATTCCTACTATCGTATTATTATAGATACAGCTCCTACGGGTCATACGTTACGGCTTTTGGAAATGCCCAATATGATTCATCGCTGGTTAATTGCTTTGGATACGTTGCTCGCAAAGCATCGCTATATGCGAAGCCATTTTGGCGGTGATAAGCGCTTGGATCACTTGGATGTTTTTTTACTGGACATGAATGCTTCATTAAAAACCATGCAGACCTTAATGGCGGATGCGGTACATTGTAATTTTATTTTAGTGCTGCAACCGGAAACGATGATTGTTGAAGAAAGCGTTGATCTCGCCCACGCCTTAAGTCAGCGGAAGGTCTTTATGTCTGACCTGGTTGTTAATCGATTGTTTCCTGACAATCATTGTCCGATATGTTTTACTGAGCGTAATAGACAAATGCGTGCACTTAAAAACGTTTTCAGGCGCTTACCTGAACAGGTATTTTGGACGCTGCCTTTACTTGCGGAAGAACCACGAGGCAGTCTGCTTTATGATTTGTGGTCTGATCTACGATTGCTGGATAAAAGCGAGGTTATGATGACTACCAGTAGTCATAAATTGCCTCTGCATGTAGAGAAGCCAGTTACGTTGCCTGCCGATACCTTGCGGTTATTGATTTTTGCAGGCAAAGGCGGGGTGGGTAAAACGACTTTGGCCTGTGCTACGGCCTTACGCTTGCACAGTGAATATCCACAGTTGCGTATTTTAATATTTTCCACCGACCCTGCGCATTCGCTGAGTGATTGTTTGGGAGTTAGTGTGCAAAGCACGCCTACTTCGGTGATATTTAAAATTGATGCGCAAGAAATAAATGCAGAAGCGGACTTTGAAAAAATTCGGTGTGACTACCGCGAAGAATTAGAAGATTTTTTACAGGATGTTTTACCCAATTTAGATATTACCTTTGATCGCGAAGTGATGGAACACTTGCTTGATCTGGCTCCACCCGGACTTGACGAAATTATGGCATTAACCACTATTATGGATCATCTCGACAGCGGGCGTTATGATATGATAATTGTAGATGCAGCGCCTAGCGGGCATTTGCTACGGTTGCTGGAATTACCTGAATTGATTCGGGATTGGTTAAAAATATTCTTCTCATTATTGCTGAAATACCGTAAAGTTATGCGCTTTCCGCATTTATCAGAACGTCTGGTAAAGCTTTCACGGGAATTAAAAAATTTGCGGATTCTGTTACAGAATATTGAACAAGCGGGACTCTATGCGGTCACTATTCCAACTTATTTGGCGATAGAAAAAACCTACGAAATGACAGGCGCTTTACAGGGACTGGGTATAGCGACAAAGGCATTGTTTATTAATCAGATTACACCAGATAGTGATTGTGGGCTGTGCAAAGCAATTAAAAGAAACGAATCATTGCAGATTAGGCACGCGCATGACATTTTTTCTGCCCTGCCGCAGGCACGCATTTATCGGCAAATAGACCCAGCTGGTTTAAGTGAATTAATGGCTTTGGGTTCGGCGCTTTATTTATAGACAGTAAATATACTTATTACATGTTATGTCAATTAACAAACAATATCAGGATGAACAGGAGCAGGTATCTTTGTGTGAGGCACTGGATCGCTTGTTGAATAAAGGTGCGGTAGTGGTGGCTGATGTAACCGTTTCTGTCGCGAATATTGATTTGATTTATTTAAGCTTGCAAGCTTTGGTAGCCTCTGTAGAAACAGGCAAACGTTTACGTGGCAGGGAGTAAGATAGTGATAACGAAGCATCCGTTAACCCAACATTCCATGGCTGACTTGGCAGCCCCTATTTCGCCCCGATTAAGCACAGAAGGGGTGCCTCGTAAATTAGAAATTGATGGAGATCGTGTGCGCAATGGTTTGGCACAACTGGTCTTGACACTCGTAAAATTGTTGCACGAACTGTTGGAGCGACAAGCCATAAGGCGTATGGATTCGGGTTCGCTAAGTGATGAAGAAATTGAACGACTGGGCATGACGCTAATGCGTCAAGCCGAGGAGTTGGATAAGTTGCGTGAAGTTTTTGGTCTCAAAGACGATGATTTGAATTTTAACTTAGGCCCCTTGGGCCGATTATTATAAAGGCCCGTAAAATGAACAAGAACAGGCAATTATTATGGGTTACCTATGGACACGCCATGAGTGTGTTTCAGGTAAAGGAGGTGTCTCATGGCTAATACGGCTATTGATCCAAATTCTGCAACGCGAAGTTTTTTAATGCGTATGGGCAATGCTTGGTTTGATCAGGGCGAACTACGACAAGCGCTAGATGTTTATCTAAAAGTCATTGAGGAATATCCTGGCAGTGAGGAAAGTAAAACAGCTCAAGTTGCGTTATTCACTATTGCTCGGCGTTACGAACAAGAGGGTCTGTTACGGTTATCGCTGGATGTGCTTGAGCGACTAGAGAGAATACAAACGACAACTGCATAAGTTTTGTTTTGATCCACTGTAGTGGGCTGTTTAATTAGGATTTTAATGGATAAGCGCTTTTCGATTTGAAGTAAAAATGTGGATTTGGGCTTTTCAGGACGACTACTTTAAGGATTTATGCCGTGAACGACAATAAAAAATTAACCCATTCTACCAATTCGACCACCGTAGCAGATTTGCTGGAGCGATTACTGGACAAAGGTATCGTTATCAGTGGTGATATTCGCATCAGGTTGGTTGAAGTAGAATTGTTGACGCTGGAAATTCGCTTGCTTATTTGTTCTGTAGACAAAGCGTTGGAAATGGGTTTGGATTGGTGGACCGGCAATCCGGCGTTTGACTCAAGAGCCAGAGCAGCATCCGCATTACCAGAAACAGGACTGGAAGAGCGTCTACAGCGTTTGGAGGCACGACTGGAAAAACTGCCCGTTATCGAAGAAAAGCATCCATAATTTATCGTAGCGGGCAGGGTATTTTTTAATCGAAAGGGATCAGGAGAGTATGATGCAATCTATTCGTTGTGTTTTTTGTCGTGGTGCGGGGAAGGATCCTTTTGGGATCATGTCTTGGCATTCTAACTGCCCTGTTTGTCTTGGCAAAGTGGTCGTTGACGTCCCTGCACTTCACGTTCCTTGTATGCACTGCAAGGGGACCGGAGCGTTCAAGACCTTCTCATGCGGTGTCTGTGCAGGCAAAGGAGTGGTTTCAGCACCCGACGGTCCCACACGAGTCTGTCCTGACTGCCGAGGTACCGGTGATGATATGCCTTCAGGTATGGCTTGTCTGACCTGTCGTGGTCGTGGTTGGATTAGGGCGGACGTGGTGTGCTGAATGCTTTCAAATAAATAAGTCTTTATTTTATGCGAGCGGTGATTTATTTTCCTATTATTCATAGTCACAAGGATTTAGGGACATTAGATAAGCAGGTAAGTGATTTGCGAACGGATGAACAGGCAGACAAGTATCTTGACGCAACTGAACATTTCTGGAAAATGGTAGAAACCACTATTGAAAACTTGGAACTGGATTATAGCCATTTAAAGCTTTATCAGGATGGCCTACCCGTGTGTGGAAAAGAACAGGAAATAGTTACTGAAGTCGCGGAATCTGCAGGTAGTCAAAATTTTAAATTATTGCAAAAATTACATCAAAAGGGAGCTGTGCTTATAGGGACAGAATCACCTGAACTGTTAGTGCAAGAACACGCCTTGATGACGCAATTGCTAAAGCTTGGGGAGCCCACTGAAATATCTTTAAAAATAGCGCAGGAATTATTAAGTAAGCGGGATGATTATATTGCACAACGTATTGATAGCACCTTGCAAGATAACGAAATGGGTCTGCTTTTTCTTGGGCTAATGCACAATATCGAAAACAAGTTGTCCCAAGATATTATTCTTATTCAGCCTCTTGGGAGGTTTCCTAGCCAAGGAGATGAGAGTTTATCTACAAGTAGGTAAATTTTTAGGCAGTAAGGAGTTTTATAACTTCTCCGTATTCAAATGTTTAATTCTTAATTTTTTGTAAAGTTAGCTCAGATATTAACCAGAGTAACAAATACTTTCATTAGAAAGACGTATTGAAATATGACATCCATCCCCAAAAAACTTCCTTGTGTAGGTATTTCTACGTATTGTTTGTCTCATATTTATCTATATTATAACTTTTAAAGATTGGGTGCATATTTTTTGTTTAAACCTTGCAGCAAGTTTATACAATCCAGGTTTATTAATTATTTTCATGTTACTTGATTTTTCGTTAAATTATCTTTGCTTGTGAGCTAATACAACCGCCTAAATGAGGATTGTATTTTTAGACCTTACTATCTGAACGCTATTATTAACCACATTAATTAATAAGGATAACCCAATGTATGTAGCCAATGAAAGCAATTGATTCAGGCTATGTTTTAATAATTGATGACAACAAAGATATTTGTGATTTGCTAACGCACCTCCTGGAACAGGCGGGCTATCAAACTCAGCAAGGTTACGATGGTGCAACAGCAATAAAATTATTAGCACAGCGTGAACCCGATGTACTGCTACTTGATAGCGTAATTCCTGAGCCCAATGGTATGGCGGTATTAGCTAAAGCTCATCTGCTGTATCCGCAACTCCCCGTTATTATTATCACGGGCACAGCGGGAATTCTCAGTGCAGTTTGTGCCATTAAGGCAGGCGCGTGGGATTACCTTCCCAAGCCATTCGATAACAATCGGGTGTTGGAGTTGGTAAATCGTGCGGTGCAAACGCGTGAGAACAGATGTGATTCCAACGACAAAGCCAACAAAGATACCAGTAATCGTATTCTTGCCATAATGGGAAATAGTCCAGAAACTCAACGGGTTATAAAAGACATTGTGCGCGTAGCACACACAGATTTTTCTGTTATTATTCAAGGAGAAACAGGAACCGGCAAGGAATTGATCGCCAAAAAAATTCATTTGGCCAGTCAGCGTGCGACGGCAGATTTTGTTCCTATTGATTGTGGTGCCATGTCTGATTCGTTAATCGAAAACGAACTGTTTGGTCATGAAAAGGGCTCGTACACCGGTGCCGATCATGTATGCATAGGCAAATTTGAGGCCGCCAACGGAGGCACCCTGTTCCTCGATGAAATCGCTAACATGTCTTTATCCGCACAAGCCAAATTACTGCGTGTACTTCAAGAGCGGGTTATTTACCGAATCGGGGCGATAAAACCTATTCCGGTCAATGTGCGGGTACTCGCGGCCAGCAATGAAGATTTGCTGGATGCAGTGGTCAAAGGGACATTTCGTGAGGATTTATACTATCGCTTGAATGAATATGTTATTCGTCTTGAGCCATTACGCAACCGGCACGAAGATATTCTTTTTTTGGCGCATCGTTTTATGGAAGAAACCTGCCTCGAATTAGGTAAAGAACCGCTTGATTTTTCTATTGCCGCCAAAGAGTCACTACTTCGCTATCGCTGGCCAGGTAACGTACGAGAATTGCGTGCCGTGATGCGACGTGCCGCTTTAATATCTGAAAATGAAGTTGATGTTGAAGATCTCGGTTTAGTGGTCAGAGAAACAGCAGTATCGTTGCCAGCGAAAAAAAATAATCTTGATGTTATCCCAAGCTTTTGTCTTGAAGGTTCTTCTCTTAAAGAAATAACCCAGCTAAATATTGATGAAATAGAACGTATCATTATTCAAGACACCCTGAAAAAAACCGGAAACAACAAGGCGGAAGCGGCACGGCGGTTAAATATTGACTATAAGACACTGTGTTCCAAACTCAAAAAAATAAACATCTCCGAGGAGAAGTCATGATGAGCGACAAAAAAAGTAATGTCACAGGTAATTTTGAAGGCATATTACGCGGCTTGGGTGATTTGGTTCAAAAGCTGGGCGATCTGGCCGAAAAAGGCGAAGAAATGAAACGCAGTGGCGTCTTTGATCTTGATACTACCGGTGGTAGCAAAAATGCCAAGGCTGTGTACGGATTTTCTATGAAAATGGGTCTGGACGGCAACCAGGAGCCGCGTGTAGAGCCGTTCGGCAATGTCCATCACGATGAAAAAACCGGAGCAACAACAGTACAAGAAGTATCTGAACCGCTGATTGATGTGATCGAAGAAACTGATCATATTTTAGTGTTGGCGGAAATGCCGGGCGTTGCTGACGAAGATGTCCATTTGGAGTTAAACGGTGACATTCTGGTGCTGCATGCTGAAAAAGGCAGTAAGAAATATCACAAAGAAATCGTGTTGCCGCGTTCGTTTGAGAGCCACGTGATGGAACGGTCTTGTCATAACGGTATTTTGGAAGTCAAACTAAAAGGATAATGTTGTCATGTCTGAAGAACTGAAGCTTAAAGTTGTTGAAGCGCAGCTTAAAGATACGGGGCGTGGTTACGCGCGTTTAGATCCTGCTGATATGGCCAAATTAAACTTGGCTGTCGGCGACATTGTACAGGTAAGCAGTAAAAAAGGCCGTGGTGTTGCCAAGCTAATGCCGACTTATCCCGATATGCGAGGTAAAGCCCTTGTGCAATTAGACGGGTTGACGCGGCGTAATGCCGGACTGAGCCTGGATGATAAGGCCGCCATTGAAGCTATCGCCTGTAAACCCGCGATCCGCATCGTCCTTACGCCGACAACTATTACCCCTAATCCGCGTGACATGGACTATATTGGCAGTCTACTGGATGGCTTGCCTGTTCAAAAAGGCGATCTGCTACGTGCACATCTATTTGGCAGTCGTTCCGCGGAATTTAAAGTCGACAGTACCGTGCCCGAAGGTGCCGTGCTGATTAATCCCACCACAGCCTTGGTGATTGGCAACTCGGCTGAAGGCAAGAAGCATTCCGTATCTGGCGCACAACGCTTGTCTTATGAAGATGTTGGCGGACTTAAAGGTCAGGTGCGGCGCATTCGTGAAATGATTGAGTTACCCCTAAAGTATCCGGAAGTCTTTGAACGGTTAGGTATTGATGCGCCCAAAGGCGTCCTGCTCAGCGGACCGCCGGGCTGCGGGAAAACCTTGATTGCCCGTATTATTGCGCAAGAAACCGATGCTGAATTTTTCACGATCAGCGGTCCGGAGATTGTGCACAAGTTTTACGGTGAAAGTGAAGCGCATTTACGAAAAATTTTTGAAGAAGCAGGACGTAAAGGCCCCAGTATCATTTTTCTGGATGAAATCGATTCCATTGCGCCGCACCGTGACAAGGTCATCGGTGATGTCGAAAAACGTATCGTGGCACAATTACTGGCCTTAATGGATGGACTGAAGAGTCGGGGCAAAGTCATCGTGATTGCCGCCACCAACCTGCCTAATGCCATTGATCCCGCGTTGCGCCGTCCCGGACGTTTTGACCGGGAAATCAGCATTCCGATCCCCGACCGTGATGGTCGCCGCGAAATCATCGATATTCACAGTCGAGGCATGCCGCTTAATAACGATGTCCAGCTAAACATTGTGGCGGATGTAACTCACGGTTTTGTTGGTGCTGATTTGGAAGCCCTCTGCCGGGAAGCCGCCATGAGTGCTTTGCGCCGCTTACTGCCGGAAATAGATTTTAGTGCCGCCGAAATACCTTATGAACGCTTGGCGGCGTTGACGGTGACCATGGATGATTTTCGCGCCGCCTTGTGTGAGGTATCGCCCTCCGCGATTCGTGAACTATTTGTCGATATTCCCGATGTCCGCTGGGAAGATGTCGGCGGCTTGGATGATTTGCGTCGGCGCCTGATAGAGTCTGTGCAATGGCCGATTAAATACCCCGAACTCTATCAACAAGCCGGCGTTAAACCACCGAAAGGGTTGTTGTTGGCCGGGCCGCCTGGGGTGGGCAAGACCCTGATTGCCAAGGCTATTGCCAATGAAAGTGGCGTTAACGTTATTTCCGTTAAAGGGCCGGCTTTGATGTCGCGCTATGTAGGTGATTCTGAGCAAGGTGTGCGTGAGCTGTTTCACAAAGCCCGTCAGGCATCGCCGTGTATTATTTTTCTGGATGAAGTCGATTCTGTAGTCCCTGCACGCGGTGAAGGCTCGACCGATTCACACGTTGCCGAACGGGTGTTGAGTCAATTCTTATCAGAAATGGATGGCTTGGAAGAGCTCAAAGGTGTGTTTGTGATGGGCGCCACCAATCGTGCCGATTTGATTGATCCGGCCATGCTGCGTCCCGGACGCTTTGATGAAATCATTGAGCTGGGCTTGCCCAACGAAGTGGCGCGACAACAAATTCTGGCTGTGCATTTGCGCAACAAGCCGCTGGGGGACAACATTCGTGTTGATGACTTGGCGGCGCGGTGCGTGGATGCCAGCGGTGCCGAATTGGCCGCCGTGTGTAATCGTGCTGCCTTGGCGGCGTTACGGCGTGCCGTACAACAATGCAAAGGCGATGACGTGCCGACAAAACTAGCCGTGCGTATAGAGCAACATGATTTTGATGAAGTGATTGCAGACATGTTTGGGGATGAGGCCAATCGGTGATGATTGAAGTACAAACCGGACTAGCTATTTACCTGTACGGTTTTGCTTTGCCTGATTCAGTCGCACCACCGATTTTGGGCGTCGATGATGAGCATTTAATCAGTACCCATCAATGCGCAGGCTTGACGGCAATCATCAGTTTCGTGGCATTGGCGGATTTTACCGGCGACATCGGTGAAAACAATGTCCAGAATATCGCCTGGCTAACACCCCGCGCGTGTCGGCATGCGCTGGTTATCGACAAGCTAATGGAACACGGGCCGGTTTATCCGTTATCATTTGGCACCCTGTTTTCCGGTTTGAGCGCGTTGGAACGGGAAATGACCGAGCGCTCGGCCGATGTATTGGCAGTGTTGCAGCATATAACCGGCTGCCAGGAATGGTCGCTGGAAGCAACGTTGGATCGTAAACAGGCCGTTGATATTTTGTTAACAGAAGGTCTGCAAACAGGGCGCTTTAGTTTGCCGGAATCTGCAGGTCGCCGTCATCTGGAAGAACAGAAATTACGCCGCCAGTTGATTGCCGAGTTAAATGACTGGTTAACGGATTGCTTAACGTCCTTGCATAGTGAATTGGAGCCCTTGACGCGGGATTTTCGCTCACGGCGGTTACTGGATGATAAAGTGTTGCAGTGGGCTTTTTTGCTGCCAGTAGCTCAGGTCTTAGCCTTTCAACACCAAGTAAGTCTTATAGCCAACCGGTATGAAGTTTACGGATTTAGTTTTCGGGTAACGGGGCCGTGGGCGGCTTATAGTTTTTGCCAGCTTGCCGTGGCATGAGTTGGTTGCTCTATGGCATCCTCAAGGAAGATGCGCAGTTCGTTCTTGAACCAACGCTACAATTAATTAAAGCGTCGGGGTTGGCGGCTATCGTTAAAGCCTGTGACACGGAAATAAGTCGTGAACCGGCTGTGGTTTTGGCTTTTGGTGAGCAGGTACTGCACCTTCATCAACAAACTACGTTGATTCCCATGCGTTATGGCAGTGTGCTGGCAGACGAGGACTCCGTAATAGCCCACTTACTGGACAATCAGACGCGTTACCAAACCCGTCTGGGCGAGCTGGATAATTGTGAAGAAATGGGCCTACGGATAACGCTGGCTGTTATCCCCGATGACATTGCGACTACGCTGCCGAAAGTGAGCGGCTACCATTATTTACTGGCGCGAAAACGCGCTTACGCCCTACCCGAACAGGCCGAACAGCAAGCCGGTAGGGTGAATGCTGCCTTGGCTGGACTGTATCGGCAGCACTGCGCAGCCCTTAGCGTTTTTAATGGCCGCCAGACTTATCTGTTGAGCTATTTGGTGCCACGCGATCAGTTACCGGCATTTTGTGAGCGCTTGAATGCCTTGGCCGATAGCAGCGCAGATTTGGGGTTTATTAGTGGCCCTTGGCCACCTTATAATTTTGCTGGTTAACCGGCTTGACTGGAGATAATCCGTGATGAGTGACAATTCCCTGAAAAAGAGCTTTGAAGTTCGCTACGACATGCTCCTTAACGCTATTCCATCGTCAGTGTTGATCATCGATAGACAGCTACAGGTGCTTTCGGTGAATCAAAATTTTTTATCAAAAAGTCTACGTAGCAAAGAGAGTACGGTGGGTCGCCTGTTAGCTGACGTATTTCCGCTGGTTATTTTACAAAGCACCGGCATTGAAGAAAGCATTCGCAATGTGTTTAGTAGTGGTGTCGCCATTAAGGGTCAAAAAATGACTTATCGTGCACCCGGCGTGCCGCTGAGAATTTATTACTATTCTATTTTACCGATTCCCAATGATCAGATTATGCTGATTATGGAGGATGTCACCGAGCAGGTGCGTCTGTCTGAAGAAGTGCGTCGCGTTGAGCGGCACTTGGCTTCAGTCGTGGAAAGTGCCAGCGATATTGTACTGTCAACCGATATTGACGGACGCATTTTGACGTGGAATTCAGCAGCGGAAAAGCAATCCGGCTTAACGACACAGGAAGTTCATGGCGTTTTCTTTTATGATCTTTGTGACGCCAATCAAAAGCAGGCGGTACGGCTGATTTTTCAGCGGATGAAAGCCGGTAATGAACCGCACACCACCGAATTCCATTTATTAACACCTAGCAAAGGGGGCAGCATTTTGATTTCCTGGGTATTTTCACCGATGTTGGATGATTACGGTAAAACGGTAGGGACGGTGGTCGTCGGTCGTGATTTGGCCGAGCGGCGCAAACTGGAATTGCAATTACGCCAATCGCAGAAACTAACAGCCTTAGGCGTTATGGCGGGGGGCATTGCCCATGAAATCCGAAATCCGCTGGCCGTTTGTTCGTCATCCGCACAATTTTTATTGGAAGATAATGTTACCCCTGAATTTCATAAAGAATGTGCGCGAAAAATACAAATCAATATTCAAAAAGCCTCTGCCATTATCGAAAATCTGCTGCGCTTTGCGCGTTCATCGCTGGATACCGACATGGGTGAAGTGGATCTGATTACGGTATTGAAAGAAACCATTGAACTGGTGACCAATCAAGCTAAGGTACAGAAAATTCAACTTCAGCTGTCTCTACAAAAACCCGTTATATTGGTTACGGGGGTATCGGGTTTATTACAGCAGGTGTTTATGAATATTTTTCTTAATGCCATTAACGCCATGCCGGAAGGCGGGGTATTAAGCATTACAGTTAACACTATTGAAGACCGCGTTATTGTGCGCGTCACTGATACGGGCGTTGGTATTCCGCCCGGAGAATTGGAAAAAATATTTGATCCGTTTCATACCTCCTCACCGGTAGGACAAGGCACCG
>JBAXUR010000094.1:0-13250 GCA_037129595.1 Methylococcaceae bacterium
GCCACGCTTTACGTTATGCAGATGAAATTCTAAAAGCTGATCGCGAGATTGTTCTAGCGGCTGTTTCTAAGTATGGCCCTGCATTAGAATATGCAGATAAAATTCTAAAAGCTGATCGCGAGATTGTTCTTGCGGCTGTTTCTAAGGATGGCAGAGCTTTAGAATATGCAGATGAAATTCTAAAAGCTGATCGTGAAGTTGTTCTGGTAGCTGTTTCTAATAATGGCGACGCTTTAGAATATGCAGATGAAATCCTACAAGCTGATCGAGAAGTAGTCCTAGCGGCTGTTTCTAAGGATGGCAGAGCTTTAGAATATGCAGATGAAATTCTAAAGGCTGATCGAGAAGTCATCCTAGAGGCGTTATATGAAAATATTGGTGCTTTGCACTTTGCAAATGTAGATGAATATCTGCTAGAGCCTGTCCTAGAAAGTGTATTTGGATTTTATGATATCGAGGGTTTTGGTGATCCAGATGTTATGTCAGATGGTACGGAGAAGCTACTTGATTATGTAAATGATTTTTACAATATACGATCTATGGCTTCTGGCGAAAGCGAGTTTGTCGAGGGCGAGTGTGTTGAGGAAAATATATTTATAAAGTGTTGGCATGCCATAGAAGTTCTAAATGTAGAAAATTATGCCATTAGCCTAAAATTTTTTACTATAAATTATGATAATATACATGATGAATCAGATTCATGGTTTATTGCTTACTATGAGAGATTTGATCTTAATACTGGAGAAATAATAGAACAGAAAGTACGTTTTGCAGATGGAGAAAGTATCGAAGAAATCGATCACCATAATGAATTTCTTAGTGAGCTTATTACAAGAGTAGAATGCCCTATCGATGAGGGTGGAGATGAAGATGAAGATGACGATGACGAAAAGTTGGGAAATTGACAATCTTCTGGAATGAGTACTCGATGCCGATCGGAGTTTGCAACCCCGATTGAAACGTTTGGGTGCTTCAATAGCTTTCGAAACGTGAGTAACGGGGTTATAAATCCCGTCACGCTTCAGTATTACACCAATGATACGCATTGCACTATTTATATTATGTTAAGTTTCATTCTTCTAACTACTTAATTAAAAATGAAAAGTAGTTATTCTAAACTTAAAAAAAAAGGAGTAATTGTAGATGAGATTAGCAGATAAAGTACAAGAATGGCTTGATAGATGGGAATGGGATGACGTAATTGATCTTGATGAAGAAAATGAAACCTCAAGCGTAAACTTCAGATTCAAGATAAAAGATCAATCTTTTGAAATATTTATAGAAACGGATGAAAAAAAGGATCTGTTAAAGTTTTATTTTTATGCGCCATTTTGTGCCTTACCACAAAAGTTTATTGATTGCGCAGTGTTGTTTAACCATATCAATGCATTTTATCGTGCAGGGTCAATAACTCTTGATGCTGATGGTAATATTAGATGGTGTTATTTTATTGGTTTTCAAGAGACTGACCCTTCGAGTAAAACTATTAATAATGCCTTTGGCGCAGGGAAAGAATTATTCGACGAATGGTTTGATGAAATCTCTGAAGTAGCACTGACTAAAACCACTTGGCAAGAAATGATGGATCGATTTAATGCAGACTCTGAAAAAGCAGTTCCGGATTCTATTGCGCTTACATTCCCTGGCTAGTAACTTACGGCCGTACGGCGGATTAATGTAAGGTGGATTCGGAGCGATAGCGACAAGGCCGAAATCCATCATGAACATCCAATGTGATTAATGGGTTTTGTTATTTCACCATGCTGATGGGTTTCGCGATTGCTCTACTCATCCGAATTATTCGACTGTCTTTTTTTATTGATGTTTCAATGACTACAATCGTTTCTTTATCAGGTTTTTAATAGCGGGTGCATTAAGAAAAGTAATAAAGGGGGGTTGTACAACAAAGCGTGACGCGGCTTGCAATTCTGTGATTCACGTTTTTAGCCTGTCTGAACTAAATGGCTATACACACTTAACGCAAATCTTTTGAATAACGGTAAACATTTAATGTTTGGGGTTGGGGTGCAAACCTCGCCCCGAGTTCTGAAATTAAACCTGGTAAGCACAATGGCTAGTCGATTCACTGACGCAGAGATCAATAATTTGCACTTGCTAGCCAGAATGCTGGGACAAACTAGACGCTTTGCTACTGCACCCTTGAACAAGGCAGGAAAAATTCATCTATTTGAAATGTTGGACTCTGCCCACAACATACCCGCTGCCTTAATAAATCCGGATGATTACCAAATTGCTGATGATATTGCGCGTCTAAGGGTATTGATTGAAAATATGGATGATCCACGTTTTATTGATAAATGAAAACTTAGTAAATAATTTTATTTCAGGCCGATAAATGATACCTCGTTATAAATTTACTTTTACAGATAAAATATTAACAGCAGCGCATAAGCATTGTATTTTTAATTATGATGAAATTATATCCAGTAAGGCTTGTGGCTGCTTTTATTGTTTAGAGATATTTCCGCCAGATAAAGTAGTTCATTGGCTAGAAGAGAAGGATGGGCAATCAACGGCTCTATGTTCCTGTGGCATTGATGCGGTAATTGGCTCACAATCCGGTTATCCTATCAACAAAACATTTCTTTCAGATATGCATAACCGTTGGTTTGCGTATTAATGGAATTAACAATAGAGTTTATGCACAATAAGCGCGGAGTGTGGTTTTTCCCAGAAATTAGCCATATACAGCTCATGAAATACGTGGGATGCGTAAAATACACACCAAATATTATAAAAAATCTTACTAATTTCACATCTTGACTTTAATAAAAACAATTTAATTTCAATCGGTTAAGATCAATATCTAATTGTTGCATAAACTCTAATCAAAAGGTAATTATGAAAGCAACAGAATTTGATAAGGTTAAAGAAGTGTTTATATCCAACTCACATGGTGCTCATTCTAGAATTAGATCCACAGTTGAGATTGATGGCATAGAAGCTAAAGAAGTTTCTGATAGCGTTGAACCAAATGATCCTAATGGCACTGAACCCGAGCAACTAACCTCGGAGCAGATGATTGATGCTGAATGATTTTGACTAACGTTTGGTGTTTCATTAACACATCAAAAGGTTTCTGGCGGGGCAATATGCCCCCTCTGGCTTTGTTATTAAAGTTTTTTTTAGGCGTAATCATAGCTGCTTGACTTTAAAGATTGCTACCAGGCTTCCTTTGGTTAAGGGGGCTGAATGATTACGATGATTCAGAAGAATAAATATTAATGCTAAACATAATTGCTATTGCAGATGATGATTTCCTTGTTGGTCGTATTGAACCAGATGCAGAAGTAGATATTCTGATTTCACTTGGTGATCTTTATGATGTGACTTTACAGAAGGCAATTGATCTCTATGCACCAGAACATGTTATTGCTGTAAGAGGTAATCATTGTTCAGATCAAAGTTTTCCAGTTCCTACTATAGACCTTCATCTTCAAACCATAGAACGATATGGTATAACATTTGGTGGTTTTGCTGGTAGTTGGCAATATAAGAAAGTGGGTAATCACATGTATACCCAGAATGAAGTGAATGAGTTATTACACGATTTTCCTGTGGTAGATGTATTCATTGCCCATAATTCACCTCGTGGAATCCATGAAAGGGATACAGGAATCCATCAGGGGTTCGATGCATTTCTTGAGTATATTGATAGAGTACAGCCAGCTTATTTCCTGCATGGTCATCAACATTGCCGAGAAGTTTCCTATCGAGGGAATACTTGTATCATGGGAGTTTACGGAGAGAACAACTTCATCTTAGATTTATAATGAACAAATCCCTATTAATTGCACTATTACTGCTTCCACTATCCACGGCGACTGTTGACGAATACGGCAGGTTTCAATAACGCTGATCAGAATCGCCAAAATTCTCGAGCCATCTTCGGTGCGTGTGCCATGACAAATGCTTCTTAAAATTACCCAATGACGTAATGCCTACTCAGCCTCGTTGTTGGTCAGCGGTAAATGTGGATATGCCAATACCTGAAAAATAGCCTCCCAGTCGTTGAGCATTTCTCTGGCCAATGCGCGTGCCTTGCTATGCGTTGCCGACGCACTCATTGCTTCACAGGCACTCCGGTAATCTGACAAAGCGCCTTGATAAATGATCGATAGCGCCTGATCTGGTGCTGTCAAACAACGTGAAAAAATGTCTAGGGAATCAAAATCCCTCTAAAAAATTCTACGCAGGCAACGATGTCGTTTGATGCTCAATTAAATCCTGCCATTGGCGATTAACATTGGACATAACAGAGGCCGATTCATGCGTAATGTTTCGTAGTTGTATTAAGAAACGCGCATCATCAAACTGCAAAGCATCCAGTCTGGATATGCTTTTTAATAGATGGGTTAATTGATGATGGGTATGGTTTGACATCTGACTCACGCGCCCCATTTCATTCATGGTCACAATGCCATGAATAGCAGCGGCCAATGCTGGCATGGCGGCTGTAAATATCAGTAACCATTGCGCATGAATCACAAAATGCCCAATAACGGCCAAGCCGGTCATTATAAAAGCCAACTTTGTCAGCCAATGCAATCGGTGCTCAATGGCGTGTAACGTTTTATGCGTTTTTTGGTGATAACTACATTGATCTTTAATAACGCCAACAACATAATCTCGTAGCTCATGACAGATTTTGTCCGGTTGATAAACCGGGTCATGCGCTAGATGAGGCAAGCCGGAAGCCACCACGGTTCGTTTAAACAACCACGTCTCGGCACTCATCAATTTAATCTGCACATCCTTATTTTTATCGACGACAGTATTTCTAAGTGGCGCTAATAAGGGGGCTTGGAAGGTTAAGAGTGGAAGACCTAAACGGGTATAACGAATTTGTTCAGCAATAAAACGATGAAATAGCCACTTGCCATGCAAATTTAATCGCGAAGCCATACTGTAACTAATCAAGAGTACACCAATGGCAATCAGTTCTGTTACCGGCCAGAACCAATCAGGAAATGTGCCGAGTTGAATAACACCCGCTACAGCAGCGAATACAGCAAAACTTGAAAGTAAATATAAACACCAAGTAACATCACGATGAAAGCCTGCGGCGACATTAGCGAGTTGATCAGACCATGTAAAGCGCTCCCACAATTGAGTCGGTTCCTCAATATGACAACCTGAGTCAACAAGATGATCGGGTACATTGACACCATACCATGATGAACTGGTTTTAGAAAAAAGAGCGGCAAACATGCCTTTAAGATGTATCAAGGCCCCCAACGATTTGTCAATTCTTCCGGCAAAGCGGTGACTGAATGCGTTAGGCGCTTGTTCAGTGAAATACTCGCGTAAAATAGTTAATGACTGATCGTTAGCCGCCTTTAATTTATAGGAATGGAGTGGATTGGCGAGAAATCTAATTTCAGTAGTCAAAAGAGAAACATCATAATCAACAAAAAGTGCACTTATTGCTGTTTGACAGTCGTGACTCGTTGAGAGAATTACGCGATGAGGTTCATCCAACAGACGATAATCCAAAATAGAAATCCGTTTGTCAGATTGCAACCAAATAACCGGCTTACCTTCCAATATTGTGTCTCGAAGTAGCGTCAAACTCCTATTACTTAAGGGGTCATGCGCTATATCACCAAGCCATAATAAAATATCAGAAAATGCTTTTAAGGTATCCTCTTGAATTATCTGCTCTTGAGACAAATAGACATCATTAGCCACGATGGGGCTTAAGGCAACCAATCGCTCAGTCAATAAATCGCTTGTTGTCTTTGAGCTTTTTAAACTGCCACAATAAACGGCGTGTAAAGGTAAATCTAACCGCTCTGCAATAAAGCTCGCCCAAACAGGACAATCCGAATAATTACCTGACAAAATACGTAACTGAGTTCTGGCAGAAGCTGCCTCGCCAAAGATTAATTCAGCTAAGGCTACCTCCGCTTTTAACCTGGTTAAGATTGTCGTCGTTAACTTTAATAGCTGCTCTTCAATGAATAAGCGAAATGATAATTCCTCGTTTTGATCAAAACCTGTCCCGGCAATTAAAAAACCAAATTCAGGTGAAATTTTAGGTGCTGTATTACGTTTCATAAAATAACTAAGTTATTTATTAGGAAAGATCAACGCTCTAACTTCATCCTCATCAAGCGTTTTACGTTCCAGCAAACCCTCAACAACCCGCTCAACGTTTTCCCAATGCTCTGCCAACAAGATTTCGGTTTTTTGTTGTGCTTCTTTCAGTAAAGATTGCAAGCGTCGTTGCGCCTCATCAAATAACCAGCCAGATTTAATATTGTATTTACGACTCAAAACACTCAATTGAACCGGTCCAAAGGAATCATCCAGACCAAATTCAGTAATATACTGCCAAGCATATTCAGTGGCGCCCGCAAAGTCGCTCTGCGCACCGATGTCCGCAGCATTGAAACCATATTTTTTTAACTGTGCCGCCTGACCCGCAAGAGATACACACAAATCTTCAAGAAAGTCTTCACGAGTTGAGGGAAAAACATGTTTAAAAATCGGATTGCTATCATCAAAAAACACACAGCCATCGTAACGTTCGTTTGGCACGATGGTTACTTTCTCTATTTGTACCTTAGGACGCAGGGCCAAAGAAACAATCGCATGACCGGCCTCATGATAGGCAACACATTCTATTTCACGCGTACGCGATACTTTTTCTATCCCTGCATTTAACAAAGCGATGAGGGGATTGCGTGCTTTGCTAAAGCCGTGTAATGGATGTAAAGAACTAACTTGTTGAACCGTTTCATCGCCCAAAAAATCTTTCAGATTATTTAAATCCTGCCAACCTTGCTGAACTATCCAGGCATTAAACTCGCGAGAATAGGCATTAATATGTGCAGATAAAGCTGGATGTTGCGCCAAATCACCGTTATTTAGAGCGACTAGCGCACCAAGGGCATAGATTTCGGGTTGATTTACATCAAACCCAAACTTCTTGGAAAGCCCTTTTGCATAACGATCAACCTTTTTAAAAATAGCATCTTCAAAAAATGCCTCAAGATTTACAGAACCATCAGCGGCAGACTCGATAATAATTAAGTTTGCTCCATGTGCCAATTTTAAAATCAAGTCATTAAGATTAAGTTTTTGACACTCACTTATGGCTAGTTTTAAGGTAGGATCAAGCGGAAACGTCTGATTGATATGGGGCGAATCTACCTCTTCAAATCTGTGCCCGGCTTCCTTGAGGGCAACCAATATTTTTTCCCTCAGATCATCAGCCAAAACGATTTCTTCGTTAATAACACCTTTATTTAAAGCCAGATAAACACCCGACAAAAAAACAAGCGGGGACAGTTCTTTTATATCATTTAATGAGGCAACTGCTTTGGCATAACCTGCCGCTGCTTTAAAAGCTTCCGTATTTATCAGGGCCATATCTAAAGATTCCAATGAGTTCAAGTTTACTAAGACAGTACGCAGTAAATCTACCCGGTTCCTACTAGTTTCCACCCTTCAGCATCACTGCATTATGTTAAGCCCAGATGATCAAGCTTTTTTAACTTAATGGCAGTGACACCGGAGTAAAGTGGAAACAATAGGGGCGTTTATTTTTGCGAGTTCTTAAATGGAATCCGGCACTGCTTCTTCGGATGCTTCGGCTTCAGAATCTGAGTTAAGTCGTTCAATTATTTCTTGAGCAGTCGTTTTAGTCAAGGCTACTTCAGATATCTCATCAAACCATCTGCTGAATGAATTTGAACCCGCATTAAATGCATTTTCAATAGTTTTAACCGAAAGATCAGTATCTTCAAAATCAATAATATGGTGCCATCTAATGCGACCTTTATCATAATCAAGAGTAATTGCCCCAGAAAATGAACATAAATTGATGTGATTGAACAAAATCGCGCAATCAACATTTTTTTTCGATGCCGCATTAAATGGTGCATAGAAATAAAACTTTAAAAAGTCCCTTTCTTCATCCGTCTCTACAAATACATTAAAAGACTGGTCATTGATGTTGTAAGAGAAATTTACTCTAGATGTTTGATTTTCATCATCTAAATTAATCTTATCGTCCCATTCTCTATAATTAAGCCATTCTTGTACTGCATCTGCCAATCTCATCAACAATTACTCCAAAATTTTTAATTTAAATTAACCATCTTTAAGGTTTAATTAAGTATTAAAAGGTGCAATTAATATTACGAATTTGCAATCTCAAAATAAGAAATAAAACACCTTTTTAATTATGCTTTTTAAGATGTTAACATTCAAGCTTTATCGACAATCATAAACATTTTTTTCAATGCGACACAATTTGACCCAACGATAATATAAACTTGGTCTAAGCCCACGCCAACATCCACCTAAAACATGAAGAAAACAGACCAAACTAATGCAAACCGCGAAATTCGCGTATTTATCTCCTCAACCTTTCGTGACATGCATGCGGAACGGGATTATTTGGTCAGTCATGTGTTCCCGGTTATTCGCCGTGCCTGCCGCGAGCGTCAAGTTGAATTTACCGAAATTGATTTGCGCTGGGGGGTAACCAAAGAAGATGCTGAACAAGGTAAAGTCGTGCGTATTTGTCTTGAAGAAATTAATCGTTGTCGGCCTTATTTTTTAAGTTTACTGGGTGAACGTTATGGCTGGGCGCCTTTAGACACCGATCTTGATCATAAAGCTGAATTGCTCGCATTATTCCCATTTTTAGAAAATAGTCTAAAAGAAGGTCTTAGCGTTACCGAAATGGAAATTCTGCACGGTGTCATGGATAACCCGGACATGACCGGCCATTGTTTTTTTTATTTAAGAGACGCCGCACTCACCCAAACATTAGCTGATAGCCTTTCTGCAGTCACTGATTACTTTGAAACAGAACAACGCTTACAAGATAAATTAGCGGCACTTAAAGACAAGGTTCGTAACTGTGGCTTACCGCTCAGGGATAATTATGCCAGTATCGAAGCACTCGGTGACTTAATCAAGCAAGATTTATTGGCCGTTTTAGACCGGAAATTTCCTGCAGATTTAACGCCTACACCGCTTGAAGCCGAACAAAATGCGCACCGCAGTTATGCCAATGACCGCTGCAAAGCCTATATTGCCAACCCCAGGGATACTGAAGCATTAGATGCCCATTTAAATACCAAAACCAATAATGCTTTACTGGTAACAGGGGAATCAGGTCTGGGTAAATCAGCTTTATTGGCCTATTGGGTCAATCAACAACGCTTGGTTAATCCTGATCGTTTCATCATTGAACATTATGTCGGCATTTCCGGTGATGCTGATCCTGTGGCCATTATTCGCCGGATTATGGCAGAAATAAAACAGCGCACCGATGACAGTGCAGAACTCCCGAGTAAACCCGAAGACATCATTCAAGACTTCCCCTTATGGTTAGCCAAAGTGGGTGAACGCGATCCGTTACTGTTGATTATTGATGGTCTCAATCAACTGGAAAGTAAAGAAGGTCAATGGCTACCCGGTTTTTGGCAAGAGAATGTTAAAGCGATTTTTAGTGTGATTCCTGGAGAGCAATTAGAAATACTCAGCCAAAGAGAATGGCCTATCCACACTTTAGAGGCACTTGATTTAAACCGCCGTGAACAATTAATCCGCGACTGGTTAGCCAGTTACAGAAAAGCGCTGTCTACCGAGCAAACCCTACGCATTGCCCAAGCCTCCCAAACTGGCAACCCACTTTTCTTAAAAACCGTACTGGAAGAACTGCGCATCTTCGGCTACTTTGAGCACTTGGATCAACGCATTGCTACTTTATTAACTGCCAACAATCCACAAGAACTATTTGTGTTGGTACTTGAACGCCTTGAAAACGATTTTGGTAAAGAGATAGTTACCCACATTATGCAAGCACTATGGGCGGCAAGACGCGGTCTATCTGAAACTGAAATCGCCGGCATTACAGGATTAAGTCGCTTGGTGATTTCAACTTTTTTAATGGCAATTGATGCTCATCTGGCTAAGCTAGGTGGTTTATTAAACTTTTTTCACGACTATTTAAGGCAAGCGGTTAAACAACATTGTCTTGAGAATAAAGAAACTGAAACCCATGCCCACATCAAATTAGCCCAGTACTTTGAGCAACAAGAATTAAATAATCGCGTTGCCGAAGAACTACCTTGGCAATGGCAACAGGCAGAACAATGGGAAGCCTTAAAAGATTGCATTAGTGCTATACCCATGTTTGAAGTGCTTTACGAAAAAGATGAATACGAACTATTGGGATATTGGCAAAGTCTGATTGACCGCCACGATGCTGGCGACAGTTATGTATTCGCTGTAGAACAATGGTTACAAATAAGCGACTCAGAAAAAACTAATCAATCCAATATATTGAATAATATAGGTCTTTTTTTATATCTTGATTGCGCGCGCTATGATGCATCAGAAACTATATTACGAACTGCCCTGTGTATAAGTTATGAAATATATGGGGCTGAGGCTATTGAAAACACATATATATTGAATAATCTTGCGCGTACACTTAAAGCTAAAGGTATGTATGAGGAATCCGAATCACTTAATCGGAAAAACATTTCTATTCGAGAAAAATTTCTTGGATCAGAGAATGAGTTGACAGTTTCAAGCTTAATCAATTTAGCTGATTTATTACAAATAAAGGGTGAATATTCGGAAGCGGAATCTTTATTAAGGGAAGCTTTAGCGATAGATGAAAAACTCTTAGGCTCCGAACATCCAGACATTTCAACCCCACTTAATAACCTAGGTCTTTTGCTAACAGAGTTAGAAGAATATAGTGAAGCAGAAGCAATGCTGAGAAAAGCAGTATATATTGACGAAAAGTACCTTGGCCTTGATCACCCGTCCACATCAGTTTCACTAAATAATCTTGGTTTATTACTTAATAACCAACATAAATTCGAAGATGCTGAAGTATTTTTCTCTAGAGCATTAGTTATTAGAGAGCATACTTTTGGTTCGTGGCATCCCAAAACTGCAACAAGTCTTCAAAATTTAGCTGGAATTTTTGAGAAACAAGGAAAATACCTTGAAGCTGAGCTTTATTATAGAAGAGCATTAGAAATTAATGAGTATGTATTCGGATATGAGAATCAAGATCTTATATACATCATAAACAATCTTGCATGGCTACTTTATAATCAAGGTCACTATTCTAAATCAAAGGCGCTTTATCAGAGGGCATTAGCTATTTGTGAACACACTATTGGGTCTGAACATAGAAAAACAGCACTGACTTTAAATAACCTGGCTTTAGTATTAAAAGCAGAAAAAGATTACTATGGTGCTGAAAAATATTGTCGAAGAGCGCTGAATATATATGAAAATAAATTAAACCATGAAACCAAATCTACTGCCGATATAATTTCTAACTTAGCTGGAATTCTAAGTTTTCAAGGACTTACAACAGAAACGGAAATGCTATACCGAAGAGCGTTAGTAATCCGTGAAAAAGTATTAGGCGCTGAACATGCTGACACAGCCAGCAATCTTAACAATCTGGCAGGTTTATTAAGCCATCTAGGCCACTATGATGAAGCAGAACCTCTTTACCGAAGAGCGTTAGCAATCCGTGGAAAAGTATTAGGTGCTGAACATGCTAAAACAAAAATCATACAAGAAAACCTTGAAATCCTACTCAATGATCCATTAAACAATCGCGAACTACTCTGGAAACAACCTGATTTTATTACCGCCACTGGTTACGCAAAGGCAATCACAGACTTATCAGGTCAATCTAATCTTACATTAGTATCTTTATTATTAGGCGCCAACATCGCAAATAGTAATGAACAGTTAGAAAAGCCGATAGAAGAATTAACCAAATGCAAGTCATCTATACAAGAAGATGAAATTAAGTTGGGTATTTCGTCAGATAAGAAGATAACACCAATTTTTGATAGATCCATACCAATGGACGATGAACTTAAGTCATTACTCCAAGAATATCGCAAAAGCACCTTAGAATGCCTTGTCGATGCTTTAATAGACCAGCTGCATTACCGAATTGAGGAAGATCACATGAATATACTTAAAGGTCAGCGTTTATCACTCAATGCTATATGCCCTAATTCGTTTCAAATAAACTTGCAGATTTTAGGTTCGAGACAGCCTATCGATTTTGCATGTTTTGGAGTAGATGCCCAACAAAAACTCTCTGATGAATTGTATATGACGTTTTTCAATCAGTCAAAAACGCCTTGTGGAGGAGTTGAGTTATTACATTCAGACACTTTTACGGCTCAATTTAAGTGTGATCTAGATAAATTACCACTCACAATTGACCGTTTAGTTTTTATTGCGGCTATTGATGGCACTGAAACGATGGGACAAATACAAAATGGATATCTTAGTTTTATTGATTCCGGCAACGAAAAAGCCAGATTTACATTGACCGGCAATGATTTAAAGCAAGAAAAAGCATTGATTTTAGGGGACATATATCGCAAAGATGGAGCATGGCGATTTAATGCAATTGCTCAAGGGTTTGATGGCGGCATGACTGCTTTAGTCAAACATTTTGGTGGAGAAGTTGCTGTAGACATTAGCGCTCCAACACCCGAGTTAATACCTGCCGTTAATAGTTCTGTGCAAACAAATAATTCGTCAACACCTTCCAAGTCAAAATCGAATATCGAGACCATGAATGACTACCTACTTACGTTAGGTGTAACAAAAGGCTTGTCTGAGGATGAGGAAGATCTTAGCACTTTGAGCAGTCCAAATATAGACATTGAGATCAACGACGATGTCTGGATATTTAAACTTTCTTATACACCCTCAACTACGATAAATAGTGGTGCAATTACAATCAATTATAAACTTAAACATGCATTCAAAATTGGATCGACCCAACATTTCTTTATTACCACGCTAGGAGCCAAGATGAATAATAAATTAAGAGTCGGGGGATTTTGGTTAGATATGGATAACGGTGACTTTTCTTATAACGCCGGTTTCATTGTGCCGCCTAATAGCTTAACTATTCAATCCATTCAAGAAAACTATGATTATTGCATGGCCGTTATCGAAACTTACTCACCCATTATGAAAAGATTTGTTTTAAGCAGTAAAGAAGATAACGATGTCGGTGATTACGCGGGCGCGTTAGAAGAGCTTGAACATCTGGGCTAACAACCCAAAAAGAATGGGATTTCAGTATGCTAAATTGAAGCATTAACCAAACCTATTCTTGATCGCCCCGTGCCTATGGATGAGGAACTTAAAGCCCTACTCCAGGATTATCGCCAAAGTACCTTGGAATGCCTTATTGA
>JBAXUR010000095.1:0-12971 GCA_037129595.1 Methylococcaceae bacterium
AGCCCAATTTTGCCGTGGGTTTTGCCATGGGCATTGAGCGCTTATTGGCTTTAATTGAGGTGTCGGGCAATATCCCGCAAACAAGAACCATTGATGTCTATATGATTCGGGTTGGTGAACCGGCCGAGCGGGAAGGTTTGCGTTTTGCTGAAATTATCAGAAATGAAGTGCCGAGATTAAAGCTACAAGTTAACTGCGGTGGTGGCAGTTTTAAAAGTCAGTTTAAAAAAGCTGATAAAATAGGCGCTGGCTATGCCATTATTTTAGGTGATGATGAGGTCAGTCGTGGCGAAGTCAGTATTAAATCGTTGCGCAACGGGCAAGAACAGCAAACGCTGTCTCAAGCTGAAGCGATTACTTTTTTGCAAACGTTAACTTAAAGCAAGCAAACCGTCCGTTGGGTTACGCCAGCGTAGTCTAACCTGTAAGCATTTTTTAAAATACCAACAAGAGAAAGCAAGTGGAAATTTACGAGACAGAAGAAGAGCAACTTGACGCAGTAAAAAGATGGTGGAAAGAAAACGGACAATCGACCATTATTGGTTTGGTTCTGGGGGTTGCTGTTATTCTGGGCTGGAATTACTGGCAAGATCATAAAAAGGCTCAAACAGAACAAGCGTCTGCATTATACGGTCAGTTAATTGTGGCTATTGGGGCTGACAAAAAAGACAGTGCAGAAAAGTTGGTTGAGCGTATACAGTCTGAATATCCCAAAACAGAATATGCAGCCTATAGCAGTCTTTTACTGGCAAAATTAAAAGTTCAGCAAGGTGATATTCCTAAAGCACAAGCTCTTCTTAAGGGAATAGCGGCTGGAAGCGATAAAGAATTAAGTAATGTCGCCAAAATCAGGCTGGTTCGTTTAATGCTGGCCAGTGGTGAATACGAGCAGGGCTTACAATTAATTAACGATGTTGATCCCGCAACCTCATCCAGCTTTTCAGGTAACTATGATGAGTTGGTGGGTGATTTGTATGTGGCTCTGGATCGTTTGGATCAAGCGCGAACTGCTTATCAAAAAGCCTTGGAAAACGGCTATAAATCACCGTTGCTGCAATTTAAAATTGATGATTTGACCTCACCTGAAAAAGTAGAAGTTCAAAAATAATGCGCCTGATTACGCTTTTATGCTGTTGCTTAATATTGGCAGGTTGTGCTGCCTTTGATACCCTCGATGAATCTATTTCAGGGATTTCCAATTATTTTTCAGGCGGCGAAGATAATTCTGATCCACCCGCTGTATTGGTTGAGTATGTGCCTGAAATAAAGATTGAAAAGTTGTGGGATGAAACAGTCGGCGTAGGTACGGACGAACAATCTTTAAAACTGGTGCCATCCATTGGTTTTGGTAAAATACTGGCGGCAGACAGGGATGGTTTGGTGCAGGCCAGAGATTTAAGCACGGGACGCCTGATTTGGGAAGCAAAGGTGGATGTACATTTTTCCGCCGGCCCCGGTCTGGGCGTAGGTACCGTGATATTAGGCTCCAGTGATGCAGACGTGGTTGCCTTGAATAGTGAAAACGGTGACTTGCTCTGGAAGTCGCATGTCTCCAGTGAAGTGCTTTCTGTGCCGGTTATTGCCAAGGGAATCGTTATCGTTCGAACCACTGATGGCGAGGTTATTGCCCTCAATGAAAAGAACGGCGTAAAATTATGGAATTATGAGCATACCGCTCCCGCTTTAAGTGTGCGTGGAATCGGCGCCCCTATTATCGTTGGGGATAATGTCATTGAGGGTTACGATAATGGCAAGCTGATGGCCATGCGTTTAGCTGATGGCAAATATGCGTGGGAAACCAGTGTCGCCATTCCCAAAGGACGTTCTGAAGTTGAAAGATTGGTCGATCTTGACGTCGATCCAATAGAAGTATCGGGCATTATTTATATTGCCAGTTATCACGGCGGAGCCGCCGCTGTATCAGAGTTGGATGGTGATGTGTTGTGGCGTAACGAAGCTATTTCTTCTTATACCGGCTTAAGCCATGATTTTAGGTATCTGTATTTATCAGATACGACCGATGATGTTTGGCAGCTGGAACAGCGCAGTGGTGCTTCATTATGGAAACAAAAAGATTTACATCAAAGAAAATTAACTGCTCCGGCTGTCTATGAAAACTATGTAGTGGTAGGCGATTTTGAAGGTTACGTGCATTGGCTGTCTACTACTGATGGTCGGCAACTGGCCCGTATAAAAGTTGCCGATAGTGCAATAGAAGCCAAGCCTGTCGTGGTAGATAATACTGTTTATATTTATGCAAAAGACGGCACTCTTGCCGCTTTAAAAACCCGGTCACCCTAATATATGTTACCTGTAATTGCCCTGGTAGGGCGTCCTAATGTTGGCAAGTCCACATTATTTAATTATTTAACCAAGAGTCGTGAAGCACTCGTGGCAGATTTTCCCGGTTTAACCAGAGACCGCCAGTATGGTCGGGTTAAGCACGGTGATCGTGCTTGTCTGGTTGTTGATACCGGCGGTATCGCGGATGATGCCGAAGGCATAGAAAGCTTTGCCCGAAAGCAGGTGCAAGTGGCTTTGGAAGAAGCCGATCTTGTGTTGTTTCTGGTCGATGCACGCGAAGGTTTGAGTGCTTCAGATAAAGTGATTGCCGACAGCCTGAGAAAGTTGGATAAACCGATTCTTTTGGTCACCAACAAAGTTGATGGTATTGATGCCACCATAGCCGCTTCGGACTTTTATTCGCTGGCACTGGGTGAGCCTGTGCAGATTGCAGCGTCACACGGCCGAGGCATTCCCGAGCTATTGATCAGGGTTAACCAACTGTTGCCGCCAGATACTGATGATGCCAATGAAGATACCAGTAAAGGTATTGCCATTGCCGTTGTTGGTCGCCCTAATGTGGGTAAATCAACGCTGGTCAATCGATTGCTGGGTGAAGAGCGGGTTATTGTCTATGACGAGCCAGGGACAACACGCGACAGTATCTATATTCCCTTTGAGCGCAGTGGCAAACAGTTTACGCTGATTGATACAGCGGGAATGCGCAGGCGCTCCAGAGTCTCGGAAACCATTGAAAAATTCAGTGTCATTAAAACCTTGCAAGCGATTGAAAAATCGAATGTCGTCATTTATTTAATTGATGCACGCGATGGTATCGCTGATCAGGATGCGCATTTATTAGGTCTGGTGATAGAAGCGGGCAGGGCACTGATTATTGGTCTCAATAAATGGGACGGTATAACGACCGAACAAAAAGACACCATTAAACGACAACTTGATGTGAAATTGTCGTTTATTGAATTTGCCGAAAAACATCCTATTTCCGCATTGCATGGCAGTGGTGTTGGCAAGTTGTTTGATGTGGTGTCCAAATTGTATGACGCCGCGATGATTGATATGTCAACGCCGGTGTTGACCCGTATTCTGAAAGAAGCAACCGATGCCCATCAGCCACCGATCATCAATACACGTCGTATCAAGCTAAAATATGCACATCAGGGCGGACGAAATCCCCCTGTTGTGGTGGTTCATGGTGTACAAACCGATGCGCTGCCAATTTCATACAAACGTTATTTGATGAATTATTTTCGCGATAAGCTAAAATTGTCAGGAACGCCCATTCGAATGGAGTTTAAATCACCGATAAACCCTTTTCACGGACAGAAAAAGAAACTTACCGATTGGAGTGTACAAAAGCGTGTGCGTTTGGCTAAAAGAGCAAAAACCAAAAAAGATTAGAGTAAGTTTCGAAGTTACAAGATGCAAGGTGCAGTTCCTTTTACCATGAACCTTGCACCTGCTTTTAAAAAACATCACAACTAGGATTAAGTCATGGCAACAATTAACTTTCAGGGCAAGCCACTTCATACTTCAGGCGAACTACCTTTGGTGGGCAGTAAAGCCCCCGATTTTTCCCTGGCAAATGCCAAGTTAGCGGATGTAACCTTGGCGACTTTCGCCGGTAAAAACAAGGTGCTTAATATTGTACCCAGCCTGGATACTCCTACTTGCGCCGCGTCAACGCGTAAGTTTAACGAGAAAGCATCGCACTTGCATAACACGGTTGTGTTGGTTGTTTCCGCTGATTTACCGTTTGCACAATGTCGCTTTTGTGAAGTGGAAGACTTAAAACATGTCATTCCTTTATCAACCTTTCGCTCAACTTTTGCGGATGATTACGGTGTAAAACTGGTTAATACCTTTCTTGCCGGATTAACGGCTCGGGCAGTGGTTATTGTCGATGAGCATGACAATGTTGTGTATACGCAATTAGTAAACGAGCTTGCTGATGAGCCTGATTATGACAGTGCGATAACCGCGTTGGTAAACAGTAAGTAATTTTCGAACCTATCTGCACGATAAGCGTGCGGGTAGGTATGGTTTTTCGTCATCATTAATCATTGAAGTAAACTCAGGTAATGCCGCTATGGCATTAAATGCTGTAACAAAAGATCGTCTTTCTCCCAAAAGTTCATGTCTCTGATTAACCGTTCCCAAGCACAACCCTATCGGGTTAATAGGTATGTTTCCGCTGAATGTGCTTTGATCAATATCCATTAAGTATCAAAAAATAAAAGTATAGGTGATTTTTTGTGATATATAGTGCCAATTTATTGGTTTTATTGTCCATAACTGTGTTATAAAAAATAATCAGGTTGCCCATTTTTACGCATTGTAATTATCAAATAGCCTGTGCAAATCAGGTAGTTTGATTCCAGGAAACCACCTGGGTTATCTTTAGTTTGTTTAGCAGCGTAGTTTTATGGATAATGTACTTAAGTATTCAGTATTTTCAATAGATTCAAGCGTTTCAACATAAGGTTTTTCAATATGACAGAAATGATGAGTAGTGGCGTTGAATTAATGTTTGCCGGAATGAGCATTGTGTTTTTGTTTTTGACCATGTTGGTGGTTGCGATCAATATCATGTCTTCATTGGTGCAGCGTTTTTTCCCGGACGCACCCATTATGGGAGCCACTGCAACAGTATCCAGTGGCATTGACAAAAGCGTTATTGCTGCGATTACGGCAGCGGTGCATCAATATCGAAGTAAGCATAAATAAAGCCAAGAAGTGTTGGTTAGCTGTGGTGTCGTTTGACATTTAAACAGTTTTAAATTCATTGCATTTAATCGACCTAAAAGGTCTGTGATTAAAATCCTGTAAAGGTTCCCGGAGAAAATTAAGAATGGCCAAAGATAAAAAAAAGCCCCTAGCTATCACTGAAGTTGTCTTGCGTGACGCGCATCAATCAATCTTAGCCACTCGCTTACGCATAGAAGATATGCTGCCGATTTGTAAAAAACTCGATGATATCGGTTACTGGTCTATCGAATCATGGGGTGGCGCTACTTTTGATGCGTGTATCCGTTATCTGGGTGAAGATCCTTGGGAAAGATTGCGCTTACTGAAAGCGGCAATGCCTAAAACACAACAGCAAATGCTCCTGAGAGGGCAAAATATTTTAGGCTATCGTCATTATGCCGATGACGTGGTTGACAAGTTTGTTGAGCGTTGTGCCATCAATGGTATTGATGTTTTCCGTATCTTTGATGCCATGAATGACATGCGTAATATCGAGCATGCGGTAAAAGCCGTACTTGCTACCGATGCACATGCCCAAGGGACTATTTCTTATACGACCAGTCCGGTACATACGCTGGATTCATGGGTTAATCTTGGCAAACAGATTGAAGATATGGGCGCACATTCCATCTGTATTAAAGATATGGCCGGATTGCTTAAGCCTTACGAGGCCTTTGAGTTGATCAGTCGCTTGAAAAAAAGCACCAAAATCCCCGTCCATTTGCATTGCCATGCAACGACGGGTTTAAGTGTCGGTACACTGATTAAAGCCGCCGAAGCCGGAGTCGATAATGTAGATACCGCGATTTCATCAATGAGTATGACTTACGGTCACAGCGCTACCGAAACCATTGTTGCCAGCCTTGAAGGTACTGAGCGAGCTACCGGCCTGGATTTGCTCAAGCTGGAAGAAATCGCGCATTACTTTAGAGATATCCGTAAAAAATATGCCCAATATGAGGGCAGCCTTAAAGGGGTCGATGGACGGATTTTGATTTCACAAGTGCCGGGCGGCATGTTGACCAACATGGAAAGTCAGTTGAAAGAGCAGGGTGCCTCTGACAAGTTTGATGAGGTGATGCACGAAATACCAAGAGTACGCGAAGACTTGGGATTTATTCCGCTGGTTACGCCCACATCACAAATTGTGGGAACACAAGCAGTGATGAATGTGATGAATGGTGAGCGTTATAAAACCATTACCAAGGAAACGGCGGGCGTATTAAAAGGTGAGTACGGTGCAACGCCTGCACCGGTAAACAAACAATTGCAAGACCGGGTGTTAAACGGTGCGCAACCGATTACCTGTCGCCCGGCTGATTTAATCGAGCCTGAAATGGACAAGTTGGTCACTGAAGTCATAGAAAAAGCGAAAGTCGAGGGCGTTAAACTCGCTAAAAACATTGAAGAAGATGCCTTGATTAATGGTATGTTTGCTCAAGTCGGCTGGAAATTTCTGGCTAACCGTGGCAATCCCGCGGCATTTGAAGCCGCGCCAGATGCCTTGGCCTTTGCAGCGGCCAATGCGCCTAAAGCGGTGACTGTTGATAATGTTCCCGAGACTTATACGGTCAATGTGGATGGCAGAAATTTTAACGTGACCGTAGGGCCGGTGGGTGCGCCACTCACTATTCACTCAGCAGCCGATAAAAGTCTTGTCGCACCTGAAGCCTCTGGTGCAGTAGTTTACGCGCCAATGGCGGGTAATATACTGAAAATCTTGGTGGAGGTGGGCAGTTTGGTTGCAGAAGGCGAGGTTGTCGTTATTATGGAAGCGATGAAAATGGAAACCGAGGTGCGGTCTAAATTTGCAGGTACCGTTAGTGCGGTTCATATCAAGGAAGGCGGTGCAGTTGCCGGCGGTAATGCCTTGATTTCTTTGTAACAAAGCACACTATCGAGAGACATTCTATGGAAAATCTGCAATCACTCTGGCACAGTACCGGGATATACAATTTTACTGGCGGTCAGGCTTTTATGATGCTTGTTGGCTTTTTGTTATTGTTTCTTGCCATTAAAAAAGGCTTTGAACCTTTGCTGTTATTACCGATTGGCTTCGGTGCCATTCTCAGTAACATTCCTGTTGCCGGCATTGCCGAAGAAGGCGGACTTTTATCTTACCTTTATTTTGGTATTAAAGCTGGAATCTTCCCATTACTCATTTTTATGGGGGTCGGGGCAATGACCGATTTTGGCCCCATGCTGGCAAACCCTAAAACGTTGCTATTGGGTGCAGCGGCACAATTTGGTATTTTTGCTTCATTGCTGGGTGCGTTGGCGCTTAATGCGGTACCTGGTTTGGAATTCAGCTTAAGAGACGCCGCTGCGATTGGTATTATTGGCGGAGCCGATGGCCCTACTGCTATTTATGTGGCCTCAAAACTGGCGCCTGATTTATTGGGAGCCATTGCTGTGGCGGCTTATTCCTACATGGCGCTGGTGCCTTTAATTCAGCCGCCCATCATGCGGGCTTTAACCACAGAAGATGAACGCAAAATTGAAATGAAGCAAATGCGTGCCGTAAGCAAAACGGAAAAGATTGTATTTCCGTTGATGTTGTTGATTCTCTCTATTTTGTTGTTGCCTTCTGCAACACCGTTGATCGGTATGTTTGCGCTGGGTAATTTAATGAACGCTTCCGGTGTTGTGGATCGCTTGAGTCAAACCGCACAAAACGAACTTATTAATATTGTCACCATATTTTTAGGTTTGGCAGTCGGATCAAAGTTAAGCGCTGAAGCTTTTCTGCAATTACAAACACTGGGTATTTTGGCACTGGGCGCTGTCGCTTTTGCTATTGGCACCGCTTCAGGTGTTATTATGGCAAAAATCATGAATAAATTCAGTGACACGCCCATCAATCCATTGATTGGTGCAGCCGGTGTATCGGCAGTGCCAATGGCTGCAAGGGTTGCAAACAAGATAGGCTTGGAAAGCAATCCTCATAATTTCTTGTTGATGCACGCCATGGGCCCTAATGTAGCCGGTGTTATTGGTTCTGCCGTAGCGGCCGGTGTGTTGCTGAGTTTGGTAAAATAGATTAGGTAAATTGCAACATCCCTAGGGTAACAGTTGCTACGTATTTGCTGGTTAGAAATGACTTTACTCTGTAAGTCTGTGGCAGTTTATTTGTTGTGATGGTGGTACATTCGACGCAATGATAAAGCGTCATAAACTCATAAAGAAAGATTTTGCATAGGTGTCGCATCTAGGAGGAATTTGGCACAATTTATAGAGGGCGGGGTCTGCCTCGATTAAGCGAGTATTTTATTTTCCGTTTATACACAGGAGCATTTTGAGGAGATAAAGACATGCTGGACATCATACAAATCCCTATTTTAACCGACAACTATATTTATCTACTTCACGACCCAATATCGAGAGAAACCGCTGTCGTTGATCCAGCCATTGCACAACCGGTTTTGGATGTGCTGGAGGCAAAAGGCTGGCAATTGACTTACCTTCTAAATACCCATCATCATTGGGATCATGTCGGCGGTAATCTGGAATTAAAGCAAAAAACCGGTTGCCAAATTATTGCTGCACAAGAAGATAGGGCGCGAATTCCCGGTATTGATACCGGCGTTATTGACGGTGATATTATCTCACTGGGACAGCATCAGGCCAGGATTATTGAGACGCCAGGTCATACCAGTGGACATGTTGTTTATTACTTTGCCAAAGATGACGCGCTGTTTTGCGGCGATACTTTATTTGTGATGGGATGCGGCAGGTTGTTTGAGGGGACGGCAGAACAACTATGGACGTCATTGCAAAAGCTGAAGGCCTTGCCACCCTCAACCCGAATTTATTGCACGCATGAATATACCCAAGTGAATGGACAATTTGCTTTAAGTGTTGAACCGGATAATAAGCACACACAACAAAAAATGCATGAAGTGGCGCAATTGAGGTTGAACAATAAATCCACGGTGCCTTCGACTATTGGTGAGGAAATAGCAACCAATCCATTTTTTAGGGAAGGCAGTAGCAGTCTGCAAAAAAACCTGGGGCTGGAGAATCAATCACCGGTGTCTGTCTTTACCGAGTTACGAAAACGCAAAGATTCGTTTTGATTATTCAGTCGCCCTATTTGAAAAAGAGGGAGAGCAAAGCGAGGGGCTTGAATATTTACATTCGGTAAGTAGGATGGGTAGAGCAACGCGAAACCCATCGGAATTTGATTTCGATGGGTTTCGGCTATCGCCTCTACCCATCCTACTTTAATATGAAATTGTTAGCCTTTAGGGCGCATGTGCGGAAACAGCAATACATCACGAATTGACGGTGCGTTGGTAAACAACATCACCAAACGTCGATACTAATGCCTTCGCCAGCTGTGGGTGGTATGTCGTGTTCCAAAGCGACAATATAATCTGCGCCAAACTAGTGCAACGCGAAACCCAACGGCAGTTAATTCCGATGGGTTTCGGCTATCGCTTCTACCCATCCTACTTTAATATGAAATTGTTAGCCTTTAGGTCGCATGTGTGGAAACAGCAACACATCACGAATTGACGGAGCGTCGGTAAACAACATCACCAAACGGTCTATACCAATGCCTTCGCCAGCGGTGGGCGGCATACCGTGTTCCAAAGCGACAATATAATCTGCGTCAAAATGCATGGCCTCATCATCACCGGCTTCTTTTTCTTCGACTTGTTTTTGAAAACGTGCAGCTTGGTCTTCGGCATCATTCAGCTCGGTAAAGCCGTTGGCAATTTCCCGGCCGCCAACAAAAAACTCAAAACGATCGGTCACATGCGGGTTGTCGTCATTACGTCGAGCCAGTGGTGATACTTCAACCGGATAAGCGGTAATAAAGGTAGGATTCATCAAGCGACTTTCTACCGTTTTCTCAAAAATCTCGATTTGTACCTTACCTAAACCGTAACCTTCCTTAACAGGAATATGCAGGTTTTCAGCGACTTTAACAGCGGCTTCGCGGGTTTCAAGATCACTGGCAGTCAAGTTAGGGTTGAAGTGCAGGATTGATTCAACCACTGTCATTCTGTCAAAAGGCTTGCCAAAATCGTATTGCTCACCTTGATAAGTGACCTCTGTTTGACCAAGAACTTCTATAGCAATGCCTCGTAACATTTCTTCGGTTAAATCCATTAAGTCGTGATATTCGGCATACGCCTGATAAAACTCCAACATGGTAAATTCAGGGTTATGACGCGTCGATAAACCTTCGTTTCTAAAGTTACGGTTAATTTCAAAGACCCGTTCAAAACCACCGACAACCAAGCGTTTTAAATATAACTCAGGGGCGATACGCAAAAACATGTCCATATCCAGCGCATTATGAAAGGTCGTAAAAGGCCTTGCTGTTGCTCCTCCTGGAATCACTTGCATCATGGGGGTTTCAACTTCCAAAAATTGGCGTTCAATCAGAAACTGACGGATATACGCAACGACCTTTGAACGTATTAAAAACGTATTGCGTGATTGCTCACTCATAATCAAATCCAGATAACGCTGCCGGTATTTGATTTCTTGATCGGCAATGCCATGAAATTTTTCAGGCAACGGACGCAAGGCTTTGGTTAGCAAGCGAATATCGTCAACCTTAACACTTAGTTCACCGGTTTGAGTGACAAACAACACACCTTCCGCACCGATAATATCGCCAATATCCCACTTTTTAAACTGCTCGTTATAAAAGCCTTCGGGCAACGTGTCTCTGGTCACATAAAGCTGGATTTTGCCCGACATATCCTGGATATGTGCAAAGCTGGCTTTACCCATTACCCGACGGGTCATAATTCTGCCCGCCAGTTTTACCCTGACGGGTTCTGCTTCGAGTTGTTCTTTGGTCTTTTCGCCGTATTCAGCTAAAAGCTCACCGGCAACGACATTGCGGCGAAAATCAGTAGGAAAAGGAATGCCGCCACTTTCGCGCAACTCATTTAATTTGCTGCGGCGTTGTTTGATTTGTTCTTGTTCGTCTTGTTGAATTTCTGACATGGTTTTTAATAATGTAAATTTAAAATAACGTGGCTCAAATTTAGTTGAGTTTTTATGATTGATATTACAGGACAGACCTTTATCTACAAACCACTCTTCAAACTGGCCTCAATAAACTGATCCAGATCGCCATCCAAAACGGCTTGGGTATTGCCTGTTTCCACGCCGGTGCGTAAATCTTTAATACGCGATTGATCCAGCACATAAGAACGGATTTGACTGCCCCAGCCTATATCGGATTTGGTATCTTCCAAGGCTTGGGCGGATTCGCTGCGTTTGCGCATTTCCAGTTCATACAATTTAGCTTTCAATTGCTTCATCGCGGTGGCGCGGTTTTTATGCTGCGAGCGATCGCTTTGGCATTGCACAACAATGCCGGTCGGGTTATGGGTCATCCGCACGGCGGATTCGGTTTTGTTAATATGCTGACCACCCGCGCCGCTGGCACGATAAACATCCACCCGAATATCGGCAGGATTAATGTCTATGTCAATATCGTCATCAATTTCCGGTGACACGAATACGGAAGCAAACGAGGTGTGGCGACGATTGCCGGAATCGAACGGTGATTTTCTGACCAAGCGATGAACGCCGGTTTCAGTGCGTAACCAGCCAAAGGCATATTCACCTTCAAAGCGGATCGTGGCGCTTTTAATACCGGCGACATCGCCTTGTGATTCTTCAATCAGTTCGGTTTTAAAGCCTTTGCGTTCGCCCCAGCGTAAAAACATGCGCTCAATGATGGAGGCCCAATCTTGCGCTTCGGTGCCGCCTGATCCCGACTGTATATCCAAAAAGGCATTATTGGGGTCCATTTCACCTGAAAACATGCGTCGAAATTCAAGGGCGGCCACTCTTTTTTCAAAATGCGCCAAATCATCAACAACGGTATCAACGGTTTCTTCATCGTCCTCGTCAATGGCCATCAGCAGCAATTCTTCGGCATCGGTTAAGCCGCGCTCCAAGTCATTAATGGTATTAACAATAACTTCAAGCTGGCCGCGTTCTTTGCCCAAGGTTTGCGCCAATTCAGGATTATCCCAAATTTTTGGATTTTCCAGTTCCCGTAAAACTTCGACTAAGCGTTCATGCTTAATATCAAAGTCAAAGATACCTCCTAAGGGCATCACCACGGCTTTTCAGGTCAGCTATTTTATTTTTGATCGGGTTTATTTCTTGCATGGGGATATTTTAACCAATGACAGTCGATACCAAGCGTTATAAAGCGGCATTGGTCGATGAAAACTTTAAAAAAGAGGTCAATTATAAACTATAAGCCGATTGCGTTCATGCACAACTTAGTGCTGGAAAATATTTAATTTTAAATTCAATGGATTATCCACTGTCTTGGGAATGCAGGTTATTATAAAAGCGTGAAAAAGCGTCTCTCTGCGGTCTTAAATAAGCTAAAATAGCTCATTAAGCAGGATCAGTAAGCGAAGGTATGAGTTAATATCAAGGGCTTGCTTGCCGGATTTAAGAAACAGATTTATTAGCACAGGACTCTATGATGAAGATAATGGCTTTGTACAGCATTAAAGGTGGCGTTGGTAAAACCTCAAGTGCCGTTAATTTGGCGTATATTGCTGCCAGCAAAGGCTATCGCACTTTGGTTTGGGATTTGGATCCACAGGGAGCCAGCAGTTATTACTTTCGTATCAAACCCAAGGTAAAAGGCGGCAGTAAAGATTTAATTGCCGGAAAACGCGAACTGGAAGGGCTGATTAAAGGCACTGATTTTGAAAACCTGGATTTGTTGCCGGCCGACTTTTCGTTTAGAAATTTGGATCTCGTGCTGGATACCAAAAAAAAGCCGACCCAGCAACTTAAAAAATTACTTAAACCTTTGGCAGAAGAGTACGATTTTATTTTTCTGGATTGTCCGCCGAATATTTCCTTACTCTCTGAAGCTGTTTTTGAAGCGGCTGATATTTTATTGTCGCCCATTATTC
>JBAXUR010000096.1:0-12865 GCA_037129595.1 Methylococcaceae bacterium
TTTTGGAATTCCGAAAATAAGGCGGTTATCCGCAATCAGACATTGGCTTTAATCGCTCTTACTATATTGCAGATAGCGCTTGCCGTCATCATTACGGAATGGAGTGCTGCCCTGTTTAATGTACTTGAACAGCATTCCATGTCTGGGCTATTGGCACAGATCGGCTATCTTGTTTTAATTTTTGTAGCCAGTATGGTGGTCACCGCCCTGCACATGAAAGTTAAACGGCAGTTGCAAATCGGCTGGCGCTCCTGGCTGACGGAACGGGTAATTGGTCAATGGATGAACAAAGGTCGACATTATCAGGTATTGCACATACAAACCGTGGAGCATGATAACCCGGATGGCCGGATAGCTGAAGATATCCGTATTGCAACCGATGAAGCCATTAGCCTTTGTCATACGCTATTTTATAGCTTGTTATTAATTATCAGTTTTACCCAAATTCTCTGGGAGCTTTCCGGAACGGTCATTCTTGATTTAGGGTTGTTTAAATTTACTGTTTATGGTTATTTAGTCTGGGTGGCGGTAATTTATTCAGCGGTCGCTTCTGTTTTGGGCTGGTGGGCAAGCCAACCTTTAACACTGACAACAAACGCCATGCAAACTGCTGAAGCCAATTTTCGATTTGGCTTGGCGAAGGCTAGAGAAAATTCTCAAGCAATTGCACTGATTCATGGGGAAATCAATGAGAAAAAGCGTTTTCATGATTTTTTTCAAAATATTATTACTGTTTATGACCGTCAAACCCAAGCTTGGGTAAATATTCTTCTCTTTAACTCAGGCTATGGCGTTTTGTCTATGGCGGTGCCTATCCTGATAGCTGCACCACGCTATATTCTTGGGAGCATTACTCTCGGTGCCTTGATGCAATCAGCGCAGGCATTTCAACAAATGTCAGCTGCGTTGTCCTGGCCGGTCAATAATATGGCACCCATTGCACAATGGCGAGCCTCAGTTGAGCGTGTTTTGGGATTAGTTAAAGCTTTGGAAGATTTGGAGCTTGAAATAGCAAAGCCCGATCCGCAACGCATTTTGCTGGAAAATCCGGATAACTCCGTATTGGGTTTTTATGATTTATGTCTCTCCCAGCTCGATGGCAAAGTCATTATCTGTGGCTTAAATGCCGAAATCAGGCCGGGTGAGCGCGTGCTTATCTCAGGCGATGCTTTTACAGGTGCCAGACTTTTCAAAGCGATTGCCGGTCTCTGGCCTTGGGGGCGTGGACGAATTGAGTTGCCGGATGGCGAACCTATGTTCTTCATGCCACCACGTCCGTATTTACCCGATGGGACGCTACATGAGGCTATTTGTTACCCATCGCCTCCTGAAACATTTACCGCTGCTTCAATTAATGAGTTGCTTAAACGGGCAGGGCTTGAAGACTTATTGGGACAGCTTGAACAAGACGAGGCATGGGGAAAAGTACTGACCCGTGAACAGCAACAGCGCTTGGGGTTGGTGCGTTTGCTGTTATATCGTCCCAAATGGATTCTTTTGCAAGAGGCTTTTGACTCACTTGATCCCGACGGCGAAGTATCAATGCTACGTATTATCTGCCAAGAGTTACCTGACGCGGCGCTACTATCGATTACCAATCAACCTTCTGCGGTAGCGTTTCATAACAGAAAGATTATTCTATAAAATTTCACTTTACAGAGGGAGAGTCATTATTTTGAACCAAGAATTTGGCAGTAAGTTTAGCAAGAAATTACGCGGCGTTAATTTGGGTGGCTGGCTGGTGCTTGAAAAATGGATGACGCCCAGTCTTTTTGAAGGTCTTCAAGCGACCGATGAAACCTCCTACTGCGTTGAATTGGGAGCGCAGGCAGAGCCGGCACTTAAAAAGCACTGGGACACTTTTATCACCGCCGAGGATTTTGCCTGGCTTGCCAAAACAGGTATTAATGCCGTGCGGATTCCAGTGGGGCATTGGTTGTTTGGTGCCGATTATCCGTATCATCCGGCTTATGGTGCCTTATCACATCCCTTTGTTGAAGGTGGTGTCGCCATTCTTGATCGCGCCTTCGACTGGGCAGAGCAGTATGGTTTACTGATTGTGCTGGATTTACATGCCGCGCCCGGATGCCAAAACGGCTTTGATAATGGCGGCATCCTGAATGTGTGTGAATGGCACACCCAAGAAGATTATATCAATTACGCTTTACTGGTTTTGGAACGTTTGGCCGAGCGTTACCATAACAAACCAGCCTTACAGGCTATTGAGGTTTTAAACGAGCCACGCTGGGATATTGAAACCGATTTATTAAAAAAATATACCACAGAGGCTTATCACCGAATCCGAAAATACTGCCCTGCAAATGATGTGGCGGTTGTTTATCACGATGGTTTTCGGTCATTTCGTGAATACACCGGCTTTTTAACGGAACCCGAATTTAGCAATGTGGTGTTGGATATACATCGTTACCAATGTTTTGTTCAGACTGACATCGATTTGGATATTTACGGCCATATTCGCAGTTCAGTGGTTGATTTGAAGAACGAAGCCGATGAAATCATAGAGGATGGGCATTCAACTTACGTGGGCGAATGGAGTTTGGGGCTGCATTTAAAGTTTGTTTCGCTTTGGGCGGAAGGGCCTTTCACGGATACCTTGCAATCAATGGACAGCTTTCAAAAATCACTGGCCTACCGAGCCTATGCGGCCGCCCAATTGATGACCTTTGAAAAATATTCGGGCTGGTTTTTTTGGAGTTATAAAACGGAAACAACCCCCGAATGGTGCTTTAGAGAATGCGTTAATCGGGGTTGGTTGCCTGACAACTTTGCCAGCGTAGCGCTGGGTCAGGATAACAACTGAATGCTTGGTAACCCAGTCTGGATGGAGAATTTGCCCCCTGTTCGTAATGTTTTAACTGGCTATGAAAATTCAACATTAAGCCAAACTCCTCTGTAAAGTGGGTTGATTTATTATAGCGGACACTTGTGATGAACGGTTGCAAAGGGGCAAAATTCGACCAGTCAGTTTTAGCTTCCAATAATCGCCAGCCATCAAAAAGAGTAAGGCCAATTTTCCATCTGTTCATTTAAAATCGGCACATAGTTCTTATTTTTAATAAAAAAAATCAATTAAAACAATAATCTAAGTTCATTTCTATCATTGGCAAAAAGATCGGCAAAAAATAAAATTAATAGTATAATTAAACAATTAAAAACAATGTGTTGCAACATTTTTATATCGGCATGCCACTCGCTATTGAAACCCCTTCCCGAATCGAACCTTGTCTGCTTGAAAGCATTCCTATCGGCATTACCGATCTAATCGCAAATCTAACTGCGTCGTCAGAAAGACTAGCAAGCAAGTTACATCCGCGTACGGCTTCAAGCTTGGCTGAAATGGTTCGGATGATGAACTGTTATTATTCAAACCTTATTGAAGGACATAATACCAAGCCACGGGATATTGAGCGGGCATTGGCGAATGATTTAGAAAAAGATGAATTACGTCGTAATTTTCAAATAGAAGCGCGTGCCCATGTCGGTTTACAACGCATGATTGATGAGCGTTATGCGGCTGGAAATTTATCAGAACCGGCCTCGATTGAATTTTTATGTTGGTTGCACCGTGAGTTTTACCGCGATGCGCCAGAATCAATGCTTTGGATTGAGTCTGGCGATCGTGGTTTTCGAATGGAGCCAGGGGATTTTCGTTCCGGAGTTGAACACAATGTCTCGGTAGGGCGACATATTCCACCTGCTAGCGATCATGTTGATGTATTTATGCACTACTTTGAGCAACGCTATCGTTTGGCATCGATGGGTAAAGGGGCGCAGATTTTTGCCATGGCTGCTTCGCACCATCGCTTGGCTTATATTCATCCCTTTCCGGACGGAAACGGTCGTGTCAGCCGATTAATGAGTCATGCTATGGGCTTAACCGCCGGAATTGGTGCATCAGGGCTATGGTCTGTGTCCCGTGGTCTCGCTCGTGGTCTGGAAAGCCGACAAGATTACAAAAATAAGATGGATTATGCCGATACGCCTAGACAAGGTGACTTGGATGGCCGTGGAAACTTATCCCAAAAGGCGTTACTTGATTTCGTTAGCTGGTTTTTGCAAGTATGCGTGGTTCAAGTCGGCTTTATGAGCGGTTTATTTGAATTTGAGCGTTTAGCTGAACGTTTAAAAGGCTATGTGGAAAGTCAGAGCTTAAAGCCAGAGGCTTTTTTTATTTTGGAAAGAGTACTGATTCAGGGCGAAATGCCGCGTGGTGAAGCCGAGCGCATCACTGGATTGAAAGAGCGTAGTGCCCGCGTGGTGCTTTCAAGTTTAATTAATGACGGTATCTTGCAGTCGGTAACACCAAAAGGCCCCGTATCACTCTATTTTGGTAGCGCATCAGTAGAATTTTTATTTCCAAGGTTATTCACTGAGAACTAATATTTAGCTATTTTTTAAGACTTAACACCTATGTTTGAACGCGAGAAAATCAGTCTATTTTGACCTATAAAATCATATCCAACAGCAAGGCAGAATTTTCGGCGGTTTTGGCGTAGAACTCCAGTCACTTTAATTTACTCAAAAGCGGTCATTCATACTGAGTAAATTAAGGGATAGTCGATAGTCAAAAACCGACCCCTATGTATAGTGTATAGATGGTTGCATGCTGCGAAGTGCTATTTTATTGGTTTACAGCAAAATTTAAGCCTATTAGCTTTACATAGTTTCGCTGGTATTCTGAAGTGGGAAATCCACCAGACTCAGGAAATTGTATAAATTCTTCTCACTTTCATTTAGTCGTTGGCCAACTTCGCGATGAAGGAATAGGAAATGGGGTAGTTCCATAAATCCGACACAAAAATGTACCGCTAAATCCCACAGATGATGGTTGATCAGGCACTGTAACTATGTATAGAGCGCTAGCAGCAATGTCAAGTAGCGCAAGGGGTACAAGTCGAAATGAAACATATCTATACATAGTTAGGCACTATACATAGTGGCCGTAAGCTGGCGGTCAGTTCCAACTAAAAATCAACACATTCTCAGATTGGCTTGGGTTTAGGGAATATTTTTAAATAAATCCCCACGGCTCTGAAGCGTAACGGGGTTTGGATACTGCGCCGGGAAAGCTGAGTACCAGCTCGGCGTAGTCTGGTTAAATGCCAAGCTGGGGCTTGGCGTTCCCGGATGCGTTTCTCAGGCGTGACGGTGGCTTACAACCCCCGACGGGCATATTATCTAAATTAGGTTAATGAAGCTTTATCGCGTGAGGCTCTCAATAATAAAGTCCCGACACCTTGATCGGTAAAAAGCTCAAGCAGTACAGCGTGTTCAACGCGTCCATCAATAATATGGACACTGGTTACGCCGCCTTTTAACGCATCGGTAGCGCAACGGGTTTTAGGAATCATGCCGCCCGATATGGTGCCATCTGTAATCAGGTTTTCAATGTCATTGATGGACAAACCCGTCAGTAGATCGCCGGCTTTATCCAGAATACCGGCGGTATTGGTCAATAAAATCAATTTTTCGGCTTTTAGCACTTCAGCAATCTTGCCGGCAACCAGATCAGCATTAATATTATAAGAGCGGCCATCAGCACCCACACCGATAGGCGCAATAACAGGAATAAAATCACTGCGCCCCAGCATTTCAACGACGGACGGATCAATGCTGCTGACTTCGCCGACATGGCCCAGATCAATTATTTCCGACGCATCAATATCGTGTGCCGACTTTTTTAAGTGGATTTTTTTAGCCCGAATAAAATCACCGTCTTTTCCGGTCAAACCGACTGCTTTACCACCATTTCTGTTGATCAGGTTAACAATTTCCTTGTTCACCAAGCCGCCCAACACCATTTCAACGACATCCATCGTCTCACTGTCGGTAATGCGCATACCATCGATAAAGCCGGTTGTTTTTCCCAGTTTTGTTAATAAGTCGCCAATTTGGGGGCCGCCGCCATGAACCACAATCGGATTCATGCCAACCAGTTTCATCAAGACGATATCACGGGCAAAACTGTGCTTAAGCGCCTCGTCAACCATGGCATTGCCGCCGAATTTAACCACCACGGTTTTGCCTTTAAAGCGTTGAATATAAGGCAATGCTTCTATTAGCACATCGGCTATTTGGTGAGGTGTTCTTTTTTGCATCATTTTAGACTTTCCGTTTATTAAAAGAGTCATCACTAAAGCTTTTTAAAAAAAAGCTTAATGACGGCCGGTATGACCAAAGCCACCCTCACCTCTATCGGTCTCCGTAGTAAAATCGGTAACCACTTTAAAAGCGACCTGAACCACTGGCATAAACAGTAATTGTGCAATTCTTTCGCCTGGTTGAACAGTATAATCATTCACACCATCATTGTGCAAAATGACGCCTATTTCGCCAAGATAATCAGAATCGATAATGCCCAAGCCTTGTCCAACCCGGATTTGGCTGTTTAAACAAAGTCCGCTTCTGCTGGCAACAACGGCCACCAAGCCGGGGTCTTGAATATTGACAGCCAAACCGGTGCCAAGCAATTTATTTTCGCCGCCGACAATGGTGACGGGTTGGTCAATACAGGCGACCAAATCAATGCCTGCCGATCCTTTGGTTTTATAGGCAGGTATCCCGTATTTTTCAAGTAAAGGATTGACTATCCTGGTTTCGATGAGTCTTTTCATGTCGTTAATTTCATTAAAAATTTAATATTATACCTTAGCATTCACCACTCGCTTAACATCGTTAAGGCTATAAAGACTTAAAACACGATAATTTTGCAGCATCAGCTTGCGAAATATTGGAAAATGACCTTGGCTGCCTACAGCAAGCGTGAGTGTAGACACCAACAATCCCGATCCGGTTATTTTAGTCAAGCGCACAGGTAAAAACTATAATAAGATAGTGTCAGTATTTACCCTAAAAGAGTCACAGCCATGCGTCGTTTTATTCTATTAAGTTTTCTTGCCTTTCCGGTATTTGCTGTTGATGAGCAACCGCCCACACTTGAAGCGGTGCCTGAAGTGCCAGAGCCCTCTTTACCCGTGCAAAGCGGTGAGACACTGGAACCGGATATCACCATTACCCGTAAAGGTAGCAAGACCATACAGGAATACCGCAGAGGCGGCAGACTTTATATGATTAAAGTTATTCCGGACGTTGGCCCGCCTTACTATTTCATTGATAACAATGGTGATGGCAAAATGGATGTCCTTAAAAATGAAGTTGATAAAAACAGTAACATCAATATGTGGAAGCTTTGGGAATGGTAGTCGCCTGACCAGTGTCTGTTTATACGCAAATAACCCGCACACAACTCGACCAATTCTTTAGTACCTACGCACTCGGTGAGGTTATCAGTTTTGAGGGTATCCAAGATGGCATTAACAATACCAACTATTTTGTAGAAACCACGCAGGACAGCTTTGTTTTAACTTTGTTTGAAACACTGACTGTCAATGAGTTGCCGCATTTTATGGGGCTACTGTCACATTTGTTCAAACACAAGCTACCTTCTCCCGTGCATCAACCAGACCGACAAGGCCAGGTGTTGCGTGAGCTTAACCATAAACCGGCGGCACTATTCAAGCGCTTGTCGGGGATAGCCGTCACTTTGCCATCCATCGAACAATGTCGGCAAGTCGGCGTGCAATTGGCTGCTTTACATCGGTGTACACAACATTACGATTTTCCGGTAAAAAATAATAATGATCTGGAAGGGTGCCAACAGCAGCTGAATAAAATTCATGACCGGTTATCGGCTACAGATTGCGCCTTGATTAAAGACGAGATGCTTTTTCAAACGGAAAACCATTCGAACTTGCTCCCTCAAGGCGTTATCCACGGCGATTTGTTTAGAGATAATGTTCTGTTTGTTGATAACCAGCTCAGTGGTCTACTGGATTTTTACAGTGCCAGCACAGGGGCCTTGCTGTTTGATCTTGCGATAACCGCTAATGACTGGTGCTGTGAAAACGGCGCTATTAATACCAATAAACTAACGGCTCTGCTTGCTGCCTATCAAAGCCTGAGACCGTTTGTACCAATGGAAAAACAACACTGGCAAACCCAGCTTAGAGCCGCTGCTTTACGTTTCTGGTTATCCCGATTGGAACACCAACTTTATCCCCGCCCCGGCGACCTAATCCAGCAAAAAGATCCGCTTGTTTTTAAGCAAATACTCCAGTTGCATCGTCAGACTTGACCAACGATGAGTCAACTTGAATTAACGTATAGTTTTTTAGAAATTAAACGTCCATTACATAAATATTTAGTTCACGGATAACATCCCTTAAAGGAATGGTATTAAGGGTAAGTTGCTTAAAAAACTGGAGTGCAATCGCTTCAGCCATTGCCTGCAAAAACAGCTAAAGCGGTTTTACTCCAGATTGTATGTTTAACTTGTAAGTATTCACCTCCTTCTTTGAAAAAGGGGGAGGGCATAGCGAGGGGGCAGAGGGGGATTTATCTAATAAAATCTCCCCTAACCCCTCTTTTTCAAAGAGGGGGACTGAATACTTACCTTAACTTAATGGCACTGGGATGATATCTGTTAGCATCGAAATTATTTATCTGAAATCTATAGCTCGGATAAAAGTATCGCCATCATGCTTTCAGCTTGCCGCAAATAGCCGCCACCAAACAAGTTCAGGTGGTTTAAAATATGATGCAGATTGTACAGCGTCTTTCTAACGCCATAACCGTCATCCAGTGGCCAAACAGCCTGATAGGCGGCATAAAAATCCTGACTAAAACCACCAAACAATTCCGTCATCGCCAGATCAGCTTCCCGGTCTCCATAATAACAGGCAGGATCAAAAATAACCGGACATCCCTGTTTGTCGACACCGACGTTACCGGCCCATAAATCACCATGTAACAGTGAGGGTTGCGGCCGATAATGTTCAAACAATGCTGCCATATCGCTGCAAAGACTCTCGCCTTGGCTTTGCAGAGTGCCGTTATAGCCTTTGTTTGCAGCCAGTTTTAATTGAAACTCCAAGCGTTGTTCGCGCCAGAAAGTCAGCCAGTCATTACTGGGATGATTAATCTGTAAGGTACTGCCAATGGTATTATCCCGATGCCAGCCAAAATAAGGCTGTTGTTGCTGATGCATAAGCGCAAGTTGTTGGCCCAATAAACGTTCAGAGGCTTTATTGGAACGGCCCAACTCAAGGTTTTCCAACACCAAAAATGAATGACCTGCTGTTGTTCCGCAAACAACCGGCACAGGAACCCGAACGGATTGCGTTTTTTCCAGCTCTTGTAGTCCTGCAAATTCAGCTTCAAACATACTTATTAAGTCAGCGTTATTTAACTTAACAAAATACGCTTTATCAGTACCTTTTAACCTAAACGCAGAATTTATGTCTCCACCGGAAAGTGCCTGAACAGATACGACTTTAAATGCCTGTCCGGTTGCGGCTTTAATCTGTTCCGAAATAAATTGCCAATTCATAATCAAAAAATTCATAAGCGGTAAACTCATTCCCAAGCACCCTTTGGGAATGAGTGATTAGTCTCTTTAATCCGCGTTTTTTTCTTTATAGACGATGGATGACAATACCGACAATCCAATCAACACCGCACCCACAGAGCCAGTGATTATTTCAGAAATATGATAGGTCATGCTGACCAGCATAATACCCGCCAGCGAACCAATGGCATAATGAGCGCCGTGCTCCAAAAATACATATTCATCCAGCGTGCCCTTACGCACCAGATACACGGTCAAGCTTCTAACAAACATCGCACCTATCGCCAAACCCAGCATAATAATGATTACATCTTGGGTAATCGCAAAGGCACCGATAACGCCGTCAAATGAAAACGAGGCATCCAATACTTCAAGATATAAAAAGCTCATAACACTGCCTTTTTTAATGATTTCCGAAACCTCTTCACCTTCTTCTTCATCTTCAAATAAAGTAGCCAAACTGTCGACGATAACAAATAAAATAACGCCTGCGACACCGGCAACCAAGGCATTTAAGCGAATCGCCTCGGGAAGCCAGTTTTGGCTAACCAATAACAGACCCAAGGCCAGAATAATTTCAATTGATTCAAGTTTTCCGAATGACGCCAATTTTTTTTCCAGATAGCCCAACCAATGCAATTCACGGCCTTCATCAAAGATGAACGAGAAAAATACCATCAACAAAAACATTCCGCCGAAAGCCGCAATTTGTACGTGCGATTCGTTTAAATGTTGCGAATAAGTATTGGGATCATGCAGCGCCATATCGGCTACGCCATAAAAATCAATGCCGGTAGCAACGGCAACGATTAAAATAGGAAACAGCAAGCGCATACCAAATACGGCAATTAAAATCCCCCACGTTAAAAAGTACTGTTGCCAACGCGCATCCATGCGCTTTAAGATGGATGCATTCACAACGGCGTTATCAAATGATAAACTCACCTCAAGAACTCCCAGAATAAGGGCGATAAACGCGCCCATTATTCCACCCCAATAAACGGCTATAGCCAAACAAATGGCTGTAACAATAAAAGAAAGACGAAAATGCTGCATAAAATACCTGTTTGATTAGTGTTTTTGTTGTGCAACTATAAGACTATTTAACCGAAAATCAACCTAATGAATGATAATGACGCTTTTTTTACCGCCGCGCAGCAATTGATTGATGCCGGACGTTTTATTGACAGTAAAGGTTGGGTTCCTGCAACCAGCGGTAATTTTTCCGCGCGATTGGCTAATGGCACCATTGCGATTACCGTTTCCGGCAAACATAAAGGCCGGTTAAAACTAGAAGATATCATGCTGATTGATGCCAAAGCCAATGCCTTGGATGGTAAAAAACCCTCCGCAGAAACGGTACTGCATACGGCATTATACAAGCGATTTCCTGACATTCAGTCGATATTGCACCCGCATTCGCTTAATGCTACGCTGATATCAAGAATTTTTAAATCTGAAATCGTTCTGGAAAATTATGAGCTATTAAAAGCGCTGCGGGGTACTACGACACATGAAGCCCAAGTTGTAGTGCCGATTTTTGCCAATGACCAAAATATTCCCCGCTTGGCGGAAGTTGTTGATCAGTACCTGAATAACAACGCCAACTGTTGCGCCTATATTATTGCCGGACATGGGCTCTATACCTGGGGCGGTTCGATACAGGAAACCCTGCGTCATCTTGAGGCGCTGGACTTTTTATTTGATTGTGAACTACGACTGCATGGAGTCAAAAACCAATGAGCGCATTAACTATTTACCCGGATAACCAGCCCCAATACGGCGAACAATACACCGATTTTATCGCCATCCAACAACAGCTAAAAAGTATAGGCGTTCAGTTTGAACGTTGGCAAGCCACGTTTACACTGGCAGCGGATGCCGATCAGGCATCAGTACTTGAAGCTTACGCAAGCTCCATAGACAAACTAAAGCATCAGTGCAATTTTCAATCCGTTGATGTAATGAAATTAACTTCGGATAATCCTGAAAAAGCCACGTTTAGACAAAAATTTCTGGCCGAACACATCCATGATGATTTTGAAGTACGCTTTTTTGTCGAAGGCCGTGGACTGTTTTATTTACATATTGCCGATAAAGTCTATGCCGTATTATGTGAGCAAGGTGATTTAATCAGCGTACCGGCGAACACCACGCACTGGTTTGATATGGGTGAAAATCCCGAATTTACCTGCATACGTCTGTTTACCACGCCCGATGGCTGGGTCGCTAATTTTACCGGCAGCGAAATTGCCAAAACGTTTCCAACCTTAGACCAATATATTGCCGAACTCTAATGATTAAAGCCATCGTCACCGATATTGAAGGCACCACCTCATCACTGGCCTTTGTTAAAGAAGTCTTGTTTCCTTACGCACGGGCAAATCTGGCCGCTTATGTTCGCCTTAATGCGGCAGAGCCGCAGGTTAAAAAAGCACTGGAAGAATCCTGCAAAGAAGCCGGTGCAGAACTTGATACCGAGCAATTAATCACACAGTTAATTCAGTGGATAGATGAAGATAAAAAAGTAACGCCGTTAAAATCCCTGCAAGGTTTGCTATGGGAAGCAGGCTATCAAGCCGGCGCTTTTAAAGGCCATATTTACAAGGATGCCGCCGCTCACCTTAAAGCATGGAAAGCCAAGGGACTGGATTTATATATCTATTCATCCGGCTCCGTACACGCGCAAAAATTATTATTTACCCATACCGAATACGGCGACTTAACACCGCTATTTTCCGGTTACTTTGATACCCATATCGGTGGCAAAAAAGACCAAGAATCCTACCATAAAATAGCCCAACAAATAGGCATACCTGCCAATCAGCTATTGTTTTTATCGGATATTAAAGAAGAACTGGATGCCGCCAAAGCCGCCGGATTTAAAACGTTATGGCTAACCAGAGATAGCATCCCCGATCCACAAGCGGAACATACGCAGATAAGTAGTTTTGATGGTGTCGTGCTGGACGCTTAAATTTCGATATAAGAAATTAAACCGGTTCTGAAAGTGTTGAGTATAGAAATAACCGGGTAAGGTGCGCATCGCGCGCCTTTTTATATTCCCGACGAGGTAAAGTTTGTGGTTTTGTAATTGGGTAAATCACAAGCATGCCTCCTCGTTTTGGCAGAATAATATAGTTTTGCAAGACCTAATCCGTCTTCTGCGTGACGGGGTTTGCAACCCCGTTACTCGCGTTTTACGCTGCCTGACACAACAGCTAACCATGCGTAACGCAAATTTTTTGAATAACGGTAAACATTAAACGTTTGGGGCGGGGTTGCAAACCCCGCCCCGCGTTCAAACAGCCCAACAGCAAATGCATGGCTTGATGAGGCGAGCCTGTTCGTTCGGCGTGACGGGGTTTGCAACCCCGTTACTCACGTTCAGACACCCAGATCTCTAGGATTTTAAGTCGACCCCACTTTGAATACCAT
>JBAXUR010000097.1:0-12360 GCA_037129595.1 Methylococcaceae bacterium
CAACTTTCGCTTAACTGTGGGCGGGGAGTATTTTTTTGCGAGTTGCCCCACTTTAAAATGATCTGTTAAAAGTTTTAAGCACGGTAGATAATATCAACATTCCGTTTTTTCGGATAAAAAAACCCGCTATAAAAGCGGGTTTTTTGTTTTTGGAAACCCTTTAATAATTTAAAGAGTTTCCTGTCAGTCAAGGTTTACTAACCTATTATTGAGGGGTTATTGCGGGGTATTCCTGAGGATTCATAGGTGGTTGTGGCTCATCAAGAACTTTCAATTCAACGCGACGGTTATTGGCGCGTCCTTCTTCGGTATCATTGGTATCAATAGGTTGAGTCCAGCCATATCCGCGAGTAGTCAGGCCAGGTACATCAGTTCCATCAACCAGGTACTTTTTAACTGCTACTGCACGGCGCTCAGACAATAACATGTTGTGCTTGAAGCCGCCCGTTTTACTGGTGTGACCTTGTATTTCAATTGCGATTCCCGGATGGTCTTTGATCATCTTGGCTGTATTATCAAGGTTTCCAAAATATTCCGCTGGTATTACAGCTGAATCATTGGCAAATTTGACATCGACAATCCAGCAACCGACTATGCTGACTTTAGCGCCGGGTAAGGTGGTAGGGCATTTATCAACACAGTTGTTAACGCCGTCTTGATCATCATCAAGTGTCGCACAACCAGCCACAACAGGTTGTGGAGGTGGAAGAGGCTCAGCAGCCGCGACTACAGGAGCGACTGGTTTTGGACCAAACGGAATAACGAAACCCACGTTTACAACCATGTCATGAAATTCGTTGGTACCAGGTTGTTGATTAGCGTTGAAATTTTGATTGTAGCGATAACGTACATCACTACGAACCAGAAAGTTATCACTCACTTCATAGGTAAGACCTGCGCCCGCTTCGCCGATGAAGCCCATACCACTGTCACCATTATGACTGGTGTTCATGGCACCTAAGCCGAGTACGGTATAAGGTGAAAAGGTACCGCGATTGATGAAGTATTGAACATCCGCCGTACCACCGGTCATATCCCAGTTTCCGTTTCCGTTAGCGCCGCTTAAACCTTGATAAAAACCTTTCAACTCAACGTTGAAATGCTCATCAAGCATTTTGCCAAAGCCCATACCACCGCCCCAGCCGCTATTTGCGCTACGATCACCACCTGGCTGAACAAATGTACCAAAAGGCGCGACATACCAGCGATCATCGACCACTTTGTCCGCTTGAGCCATTTGTACCAACCCCAAGCTTGATAATCCCACAAGTGCAATTAAGTGTTTCTTTAACATAACATTCTCCTTAAATTAACTTTAATTAAAACCGGTAACCCGTAAAAAAATCTAATTTCATTACTCTTATCCCTAGAGCTTTAAGAGTCCTGTACATAGGGTAGCGTAAAAGCTACAACTTTTACAAATTATGCCACAAAAATTTCTATTCTGTCATCATTTTATGCTGGTTATTTCTTAAAGAAACCTTTAGATATGTGCCTTAACCCGTTAAACAGGGCACTTTACCTAACGACTAACAAGACGCGAATCTAGCCACTCAATAGTATTGAGTTGTAACATCAACTTTCATTAAGCTTTTATAAATCTTGACCCCAACAAGCAAGATTTACCCTTACTTGAAAACCATGTCCATTCTGTCGCCAGCAATGCTGCCTTTAAAATACGCGTCAACATTAAGCAAAAAATCAACTCTATCGAATGGCATAATCCGGATTTCTGCAATTTAAGATCTCTGTTTCTTTGGGGTCACAACGTTTTAATGCTAACCTTAACACTTAACCATCAGGAAATGACATGATTAAATATTTTCACCTTACCTTTATATTACTATCCGTTTTCAGCTTTGTCGGCAGAGTCATTTTGTCAGAAACGCATCCGGCAATCCTTAAACAGAAAGCGCTCAAAATTGCGCCCCATGTTATTGATTCCCTGTTATTAGTCAGTGGTATTACCCTGATTTTTCAGGGTGGATGGCCATCTGCTGACTTTGGCTGGATTGTTGCAAAAATAATAGCCTTACTGGGCTATATAGGATTGGGTGTGGTTGTTATGCGCAATCGCGGAACCGTCAGATGGGCCGCTTTTTTTGGCGCAATGGCTTGTTTTGTCTACATTGGTATTGTCGCTGTCACCAAAAATGCTTTTTTCTTTATTTAAACCGTAAGCAAAACCATTATAAATAAAAGCCCGCGCCATTAATCTTTACCTCCAACCAGCGCAGCACATCCTTGCCGCTCTGGTGGTGGGCTTCATCAAGCTCAAGTTCTTGATGATCAGTGACTACATTCCAGCGGGATAACTGGTTTTTCAATTGCATCCGCTCATTAACGGTAAAATGATAACGCTGTATCAGTGTCTCGAATAGCGGGGGTTCTGGCGTGGTTATTGACACTGCTTTTGCAGCGATTCGCGTCAGCAATAATTCAACCGAAGCCAGGTGTGCCGCTATTAATGCAGCCACCTGCTTGGGTTGAATATTTTCGGCCGGCGACAATTGATTATCTGAAATAACTTTCAGGCAAAGAATCAACTCGCTTGAAGAAAAACGCACCGCCGTTTCATAAAACGCGGAAGCCTCCATGTCGCAAAGATATAAATCATCATAATAAGGCCGTGGCTTTGATACCGTCTGAATACTGCCAGTGGGGCACGGTGGCGTAAAAATCAAAGAAGGATAATAGCTTCTTTGACTATCAAAATCGATAATTTTGTCGATTAAAAACAAGCTGCCCAAAGCGTGTTCTTTATGTCCGGCGACACCTATATTAAGCATAACCCGATGTTCAACTGAAGCAAACAGTGCCTGCGTATAGGCTACTCCGGCCGCCATCGCGCTTTTGCCAAGTCCTGTCACAGTCAGGCAAATATCATGATTTAAATAAACGGCAAAAGGCTGAACTGCAAGCTCTTTTTTTAAGTTAAAATGTTCAACCAAAGGCTTCGCCTCACAGGGTAAAGCCGTATATATAAAAACCTTGTGTTTATAGTGACGTATCATTAATAATCGTACTCGCTTTTGTTAAAATTTTAATGGCATTGCTTTCAGATAAAACAACTGACTTTTAAATCGGACTATTTAAACAAATTACTGACCATGTTTATTAATACTTTCCCCATTATTTTTACCTATACCCACCTGTTTTCGGTTCTTGAGGCCGTTATATTTTTGACGACCATTTTTTTTCTGGTTTATTTTTGTTCACCCTCAGTTAATAAAAAATGGGACAACAATCCAGGACATAGTATTTATCAATTTTTGCATTTTGCTTGGCAAGGCCATTCAGCATTATGGCGTGCTTTTTGGCCTTTTTTCCTGTTGGTCAATAGTGTCCTTTATTATATTGATTACCGGGCAATGAATGTAACTTATACCATAGCGAGTTGGAAAACAGTGCATGGCATGCTGTTACTGCCTATTGTCTGGTGGACGGTATCGGTCTGGCGCTGCTCCACGAATACCCGTTATAAAATTTGGAGCGGTGCCGCACGCACCATCACGATTTATCTTTTCTTGGAATATGTCTTACGTTTTATTATCAGCACTCAATACCCCAGTACTTTTTTTGACTGCCGACTTTTAATTATGGAGTACGGCGACTGTCTCTAAAGAAAAACCCACCAAAATCATGACGGACAAGTCTTGTGCAATCAAAAACCTCTTCACCGGATTTTCCTCGTATTGCCTAAAAAAGCTTAAAAAGCATCCCGTTTTAATTACAACAGGCATGTTTAAGCTTTATAATTTATTACCTCGAAAATATTTTTCTATCGTGAGCTGCCTAAAAACGCTGCCACTAATCCATAGAGACTTTAACATGCCATTAAAAAAACAGTTCCTCAGCGGTTTGGTTATTTTGTTAGCGTTATTTAATGGTTCTGTTCAAGCCGAGCCATCAACTTTAGAGCCCTTTACAGCCGGAAGTTACCAAAAGATACTAACAAACCATGCAAACCAGCCTTTTATGCTGGTAGCCTGGTCGATAACCTGTTCATCCTGCCTTAAAGATATGGCATTGTTAAGTCAAATTCATCAAAAGAGACCTGAGCTTAAAATAATTATGCTGGCAACTGATGATATTTCCGAAGCGGATCAGGTCAAGCCTATCCTTGAAAAAAACCAATTATCCGGGCTTGAAAACTGGGTTTATGCGGACGAAAACACCCAGAAACTACAATTTGAGATTGATCCAAAATGGTATGGCGAACTGCCGAGAACTTATTTTTTCGATAAGTCACATCAGCGGGAAGGTATTAGTGGTGTGTTATCAGAGGCAGATTATGAAACCCGGTTTACCCAAATTTTAAAATAAAAACCAGAGGCAACGCTTGAGAGAAGTCACTAAACACTGCGGCCATCAATTGCAACGTGAGCTGTAAAAGTCACCCGTATCTTTAATGATTAAGCCCTGCTCTGTGTTTTAGAGGTACATTTTTCAGCTTTAGATAAAAAGTTGCGTTAAAATGGCCGCTATTGTAAAACTACCGGTGCTTACTTTAATGTTAAAAAAAATCGTTGCTGTTCTGATGGCACCTTGTCTATTAAGTGCCTGCATCACAAGTCCTACAGGCAGAAGCCAATTTATTTTCATGCCTGATACGCAAATCAACCAAATGGGTTTGCAGGCTTTTGACACGTTAAAAAAAGAAAAACCTGTCAGCAGTAATAGTCAATACAATCAGGTTGCCAACTGCATTTCCCAAACGATCATAAAAGAGCTGGGCGGCAACTGGGAGGTCGTTGTTTTTGAGGATAAATCACCTAACGCGTTTGCCTTGCCCGGTAATAAAATTGGCATCTACACCGGCATGATCACACTGGTTGATAATCAGGATCAATTAGCCACGGTTATTGGCCATGAAGTTGGGCACGTTCTGGCTAAACACAGCAATGAAAGAGCCTCGCAAGAAATGGCTGTCAACCAAGGCATGGCCGTCATTCAAGCGATGGGTTCTCCACAATCGGCTTTAGGTCAAACCGCGTTTGGTCTGCTGGGTGTCGGTGCACAATATGGCATACTGATGCCTTACAGCCGGATACAAGAAAGCGAAGCCGATATGATTGGCGTGGATTTAATGGCCAAAGCAGGCTTTGATCCAAGGCAAAGCATTGGACTATGGCAAAAAATGGAACAGGCCTCCCAAGGCCAGCAACCGGTAGAATTTTTGTCGACGCATCCGGCACATGCAACACGCATTCAAAACCTGGAGCAGCATATGCCGCAAGCCGTAGACTTGTACCAACAAGCCCAAGCTTCCGGCAAGCACCCGGAATGTAGTAAACCATAAGCCACTGACGATCAAATCCCTTTTTATTCAGAAAAAAGGGTATGATGAGCGCATTTAACAAACTATTTATTGCCCTCATCCCTATTCTCTCAAGCTAAGGAGAGGATTTTTCTTAACTGTGGGCGGCGTAGCAATGACTCCTAATTTAAAATACTTACATCCTTACCCGTTTGAGAAGCTGGCACAACTCAAGCACGGCCTTGTTCCACCTGCAAACAAATCCCCAATTGTGTTGTCGATAGGTGAGCCGACCCATAACACCCCGCATTTTATTGCCGAAGCGCTGTTAACCCATTTACACGGATTATCAAACTATCCCACTACGAAAGGCATACCTGAACTGAGGCGTGCGATTGCTGACTGGATTAGTAAACGCTTCCAGATTCCGGCTGGTTTTATTAATCCTGAAACCCAGATTTTGCCTGTCAGCGGCACCCGTGAAGCGTTGTTTTCCTTTGCCCAGTGCTTGATTGATCCGACCACAAACCCTGTGGTGATTATGCCCAACCCGTTTTATCAGATTTATGAAGGCGCTGCACTACTTGCGGGGGCAGAACCTTATTTTTTAAACACCGTAGATGAATCGAATTATTTACCCGATTTTGATGCCGTGCCTGAAGCCGTATGGCAACGCTGCCAATTAATTTATATTTGTTCGCCCGGCAATCCTAGTGGCGCTGTGCTCTCGCAAGCCGATCATGAAAAACTGATTAAGCTGGCAGAAAAACATGATTTTTTTATCGCGTCCGATGAATGCTACACCGAGCTCTATGATGATGAAAATACACCGCCTGTCGGTTTGCTGCAAACCGCTTACAACATGGGCAACAGCGCATTTAAACGCTGTATTGTTTTCCATAGCTTGTCCAAACGCTCCAATGCACCCGGCTTACGATCAGGCTTTGTGGCAGGTGATGCCGATATTTTAAATCAGTATTTTCAATACCGAACCTATCAAGGCTGCGCCATGCCGTTGCCCACCCAACATGCCAGCATTAAAGCCTGGCAGGATGAGCTACACGTTATCGAGAACCGCCGCCTATACCGTGAAAAATTTGCTGCATTTATAGCGATTCTTGCGGATGTCTGCACCATTCAAAAACCGCCTGCCGGTTTCTATGTTTGGTTAACAACACCGATCGCAGATACCGATTTTGCCCAACAGCTTTTTGCCAAGGAAAACGTCACCGTTCTGCCTGGCAGTTTTTTATCCCGCGAATTTGCAGGACTAAACCCGGGGGTCAACCATGTTAGAATTGCGTTGGTTGCGCCACTGGATGACTGCATAGCAGCAGCCCATCGAATTAAAAACTTTCTTAACACCTTATAGAATAAAATCATGAACCACACGAAAAATATTATAGAAACCGCTTTTGAACAACGTAACGACATCACCCCGGCTAACGTTTCAGCAGAAATCCGCAATGCGGTTACTGAAACCCTTAACCAGCTGGATCAAGGCACCTTAAGAGTTGCTGAAAAAATAGACGGTGATTGGGTTACGCATCAATGGTTAAAAAAAGCCGTATTATTATCCTTCAGAATTAACGAAAACCGTATGATGGATGGCGGCAACACTCGTTATTACGATAAAGTTGAATGTAAATATTCAAATTATACCGAAGCAGACTTTGCCAAAGCCGGCGTTCGCGTTGTACCTAATGCGGTTGCACGTCATGGTTCTTATATCGCTCCCGGCGCCATATTAATGCCCTCTTACGTTAACATAGGCGCTTATGTAGACAGCGGCACCATGGTTGATACTTGGGTAACGGTTGGTTCTTGTGCGCAAATTGGTAAAAACGTGCATCTTTCCGGCGGCGTAGGTATCGGTGGGGTATTGGAACCGTTACAGGCAGGCCCTACCATTATCGGCGACAACTGTTTTATCGGAGCGCGTTCAGAAATTGTTGAAGGCGTTATCGTTGAAGATGGTTGCGTTATTTCAATGGGCGTCTATATTGGCCAAAGCACCAAAATTTTCAACCGCATGACCGGTGAAGTCAGCTTTGGACGCATTCCGGCGGGATCTGTAGTCGTATCCGGCAACTTGCCCTCGGCAGACGGCAGTTATAGCTTGTATTGTGCGGTTATTATCAAACAGGTTGATGAAAGAACACGCAGCAAAACAGGGATTAATGAGTTATTAAGGGACTAATGATGCAGCTTGGGTCGGGTTGGTTTTTGCATAACCCGACTGCACCTGCCGAGTTACACGTTAGCCGTCTATGCGATGCGATAAACACACCATCGCAATTAGACAAACGTGCCTAAAAATACACTATAATCCGGAACAAATTTATGATTAATAACGATGTATTACGCCGAGTGCGCTACGCCTTGGAACTTAACGACTACAGCATGATGGATATCTTTGCCTTAAGCGATGTAGAGATAAGTCGGGATGAGTTACTTCATCTACTTAAAAAAGACAACCAGGAAGGTTATGTCGAACTTGACAATCAACTATTGGATGCTTTTTTAAACGGTTTAATTATTTATCGCCGTGGCAAGTTGGAAGACAAGCCTGGGCAAACGAAAAAACCGGAATCGCCGGTAACCAATAATAGTGTTCTCAAAAAGCTAAGAATTGCTTTAAACTTTAAAGAAGAGGATATGCTTAACACCTTAAAGCTGGCTGATTTTGAAATATCAAAAGGTGAGCTTAGCGCTTTTTTTAGACAAAAAGGCCATAAAAATTACCGGGAATGCGGCGACCAAATTGTTAGAAACTTCTTACAAGGGCTGACTATTCATTTTAGAAACCCGGCCGAACAAACTGACGCTAAAATAGAAACAGACTATTCAGACTATGATTAGCCTTTTAGGGGATGGCAACAATACGTTACCGACCCCAATAAATTACCGACTTTAAAAACTTTCCTTAACCTAGACCACACTGACTATCATGAGCGAAAAAATTTCAAATAATGCCATTATTTACGCCACACTTGCCCTTAACAGCGAAGTGGATTTACAACGCGAATATCTGGAATCGGAAGATGTGCCTGAAGATGAGCGCGAAAATGAAGATGATATTCTGGCCGATCTCGAACAAGCCTTTATGGAATTTGTTGATCTGTATAAAAGCCGATGCAAAGCTGACAAAGAATTACCCAGCATTGACGAATTATTAAACAGTCAATTATAAATACCGCCATGTACACGCTTTACGGTATAAAAAACTGTGATACCGTTAAAAAGGCGCGGCTGTGGCTGGATAAAAACGGCATAGCTTATCAGTTCCATGATTTTAGAACTGATGGGCTAACGCTGGAGCAACTGCATAACTTTGCCGCCCGTATCGACTGGAACACGTTGCTTAATCGTAGCAGTACCAGTTGGCGGCAACTCAGTGCCGAGCAACAAAGCGATCTGACCACAGAAAAAGCAATCGCATTAATGTTGCACACCCCAACACTTATTAAACGCCCGATTTTAGATACGGGCGACAGACTGATTATTGGCTTTAAAGCCGACCATTACCCAACTGAATGACTATGAGTAAAACCCTGGAACTTCTTAAAGACCTTATTAGCCGAGAATCGGTCACACCTGAAGATGCAGGTTGCCAGGATATTATTGCCGATCGTTTAACCCGACTGGATTTTAAAGAAGAACGCCTGAATTTTAATGACACCCAAAACATCTGGCTTAGACGGGGTATTGCAAAACCTTTATTTACCTTTCTTGGGCATACCGATGTTGTGCCCCCAGGCCCTTTAAATTTATGGCTGTCACCACCTTTTGTGCCGACTATTCGTGACGGCAAGCTCTATGGCCGTGGTGCTGCGGATATGAAAGGCGGCATTGCCTGTTTTATTACTGCCGTTGAACGTTTTATTGCCAAGCATCCCGACCATCAAGGCTCAATCGCCGTCATGTTGACCAGCGATGAAGAAGGCATTGCCACTAATGGCGTGGTTAAAGTCGTGGAAATACTGGAACAGCGCCATGAAAAAATTGACTGGTGTTTGGTCGGTGAACCGTCCAGTGATAAAAAAACGGGCGATGTGATTCGTGTTGGCCGGCGCGGTTCATTGTGCGCCAAATTAACCGTTATCGGTATTCAGGGTCATGTTGCTTATCCTGAACTGGCAGACAATCCGATCCACACCTTTGCACCAGCCTTAAAAGAACTAACGGAAGAAGTCTGGGATTACGGTAATGTTTTTTTTCCTCCGACCAGCCTGCAAGTATCAAATATTAATGCGGGAACCGGTGCTGAAAATATTATCCCCGGCTCTGCCGAGGTACAGTTTAATCTGCGTTTTTGTACCGAACTCAACGAAGAAACCATTAAACAGCGCACCTGTGCCATTCTGGATAAATACGGTTTTAAATACGAAATACTATGGCGCTTGTCCGGCAATCCGTTCTTGACTGAAAAAGGCAAATTAATTGATGCCACCCATGCCGCCATCAAAACCGTAACGGGGTTTGAAACGCTCGATGATACCGGCGGTGGTACTTCGGATGGACGCTTTATTGCTCCCACCGGCGCACAGGTGATTGAACTGGGGCCGTTAAACGAAAGTATTCATAAAATTAACGAAAATGTGACTGTAGAAGACTTGGCGATTTTAACTAATATCTATGAGCAGATATTGGTTAATTTACTGGTATAGCCACAGCTGAGTAGGGTGCGCATCGCGCACCACAACCATGCCAGAGAAAGAACCCTAATTACGCTACAGGTAGAAAAAAAACAATAGATTTTGGTGCAATAAAATCGTTTAGTGGATGCGGTTTTAGGTGCGCGATGCGCACCCTACGACTAATATCTATGAGCAGATATTGGTTAACTTACTGGTATAGCCACTGTTAAAATCGCCAACGAAGTTTCTTATTCCGTTGCATCCATACCGACTACTTGCTTGCTAAAAAAGTAAAAAAATTATCGCCACGAAGCACGTAAAACTTTTTTCTTCGTGTGAAAAAATATTTTTGTGATAACAATGCTGATTTCTACAAATATTTTTTAAATGCCGGAATCAATATTATTGAAATAATGTCTCAAAAATCGATGACTTTAATCTGCTTATCCGTGCCCTGAACAGGAAGAAAAATAAGCGGTGAAAGTCAGGAATATGAACCTATAACAACCCTTACTGCAATAGTATTTTTTATATAGGAAAGTATTATGAAACGCCATTTATTAGCTATCTGTACAGCGTTATTGAGCGCTTGCTCAAATCTGCCACCTGCCATTGAAGACCCGCCCCTCTATGACATTTCGTATAGCCAGGCAACTCAAGACATTACCCATTTTAAAGAGGCGCCGGTGCGCTGGGGTGGTGTTATCATTGATGTAGAAAACGAACAAAACTTCAGTCTGGTTCAAGTACTGTATTATCCCCTTAACAATTATGGCCGCCCACGTTTAGATAAATCCAGCAAAGGGCGATTTCTTTTTAAAAGCGCAGAGTTTCTTGATCCGGCCGTTTATAAAAAAGATACCGAAATTACCGTTGCAGGAACGCTTAAGGGCGACATTCAACGCTCGGTGGGTAACAAAACTTTCCGCATGCCCCTGATTTCAGCTACTGTTATTCATCTGTGGCCGCCTTATGTACCCGACAATTATTACGGTTACGGCGGTTATGGTTACGGCTACCCTTATTATGGATACTATGGTTATTACCCCTATTACTGGGGCAGATACTATTACCCGTACTGAAAGGATTATCGACTACCAGCTACTTGTAAACGCAGTCATTTGAATCTTGTTATACAGGGCTTTAACCGGCATTGTCGCAGCTAAAGCCCATTCCGCAAAAATATCAGTGGGAACTGCCTTGACGCATCTGAACGCGGGCACGTATCAGCGCAGTGATAACGACAATCAACAAGGCGGCCAATGAAAATTCCAGCAACAAAAAAGCGGCAATTTTAAAATACGCAAATAGCGGATTAACGAACCGAACCAGCCAACCACCGGCTTCATCGGCTAATGCTGAAAGGTAAGTTAAGCTACTTAACCATATCTTCAATCGCACTGAAAAGTCAGTCATCAACATTAGATGCGTGAGTGTCACTATTAACATACCCATGGAAAACAGATGAAAATGCGAAACTTCCAGCATTCCCTGATAACTCCGTGGCTGGGTAAATTGTTCTTCAGAACCCAGATAGTAAGCAATAACCGAGTTAGGCGTTAGATCCATGTGATGAAAATACATCATGCCATTACTGAGCCACAACAAAGCGATATAACCCAGAAACATTAACACCAAGGCGTTAAGAAGTGATTTGCGCTGTTGTTCGCCGGTAACAAAATAACGCATTATTCTTGATCCTTGTTTTTTACCATAACTTGATAGATGGACATCACTTTGCGGATACTATTGATTGCGGCACGAGTACTGAGGGTTGCACCGCTTATGCCATCCACACCCTTATTAAAATCCATGTCGGCAAGCGGACGTTTATAAAGTTTTTCAAACCATCCTTGAGGAGGCTGATATTCGGGCGGCTCATGAAAAGCGAGAGTGACTACGCTACTCAACTCACCATCGGGTGTTAATACAATCATCAACGTTTCCGGTTTGGTTCTGACCGTGCCGGTTTCAATGGCCGCATAACCCAGTATCTTGTCTTGTTTTTTTCCGACATAGAAAGTAAACATGCCGGAATCCAATTTAACTTTTGAGTCTTGCTGAATTTTGGCAGTCTGGTTCTCGTCAGGAAATAACGATAACGACTCAATTTGCACGCCTGCGCCAAACGCCAGCTCCATTGCTTCATTTTTACTGTAAAAAATAGTGGCAAAACTCGGGGTTACTGCGGTCAACAGTAACCCATAAAACATAAGCTTAATTATTTTCATCGTGTGTATCCATTAATCAGAGCAGTAAGCTTTGATTGCGTTGTGTACTAGCCAAAAACCAAACCGCCAGCCAAATCAAATTTTTAGGCTGGCGGCAAGAGTCATAAACCACTTAACTTATAAGTTGTTTACTATGTAAATCTCGGATTGGTTAATATCATACTATAGGAACCCGAAAATACCTTGGCACTAGAAAATAAAACCAAATCCCAAATTGAAATCATCCGGC
>JBAXUR010000098.1:0-12318 GCA_037129595.1 Methylococcaceae bacterium
GCAGAAGAAGTTATCAAAGAAGTTAACGAACGTAATAACGCTAAAAAGAAATAATCTGGATAGTAGTCGGGCAGATAACTGTCCGGCTATAGATTTTCAGATAAATAATTTCGATGCTAACGGATACCATCCCTTTAAGGGATGTTATCCGTGAGAACTAAATCTTCATGTAATGGAAATCTAATTTCTGAAAGACGATATATCGGCAGGTGCAAGCTATTTGCACTTGCCGTATTTCTTTTGTTTTGAATTTTTATTTTCGGCAATTAAAACGGGTGATTTCAAATCGACATCACACGCTGGTTTACCCAAGAAAAAAGCCTGCCCTCAATCGTTTTTATAGTGGTTGCCATTAAGTCAACGACAGCATTTTTTTTCAGATAATCTCTGGTTAAAAATATCTCTATGTACGGCATGAACCAATCGAGCCAGTGCATCTTCTATCCCAAGTATCAATCCATTAGCACAAACCAACAATTTCCCCCATTAAGGTAGAAAGGACTACAACTCCAATAATAAGTTTTGCAGTGGCGTATCAGTTAGCCAAGCAACTTAGAGCGATTTTTCAGCGCCCAGCGTAAAACTTTGATCTGTTTTTGTTGGTATCTCGCAGTCCTTCAATGACCAGCCAAGACTGACATTTAAACTGTATTACTCTACAGCCAAAACCGGAATAGCGGACAACAGCTTTTTGGTATAGGCATGTTCAGGTTGTGTCAGTACTTGCTCTACATTGCCGTGTTCTACAATTTTGCCTTGATACATCACGGCAACTTCATCGGCTATTTCTGCAACCACGCCCAGGTCATGGGTGATAAATAAATAGCTTAAGCCTTTTTCCTGCTGCAAGGTTTTGAGTAATTGAATAATTTGCGCTTGCACGGAGACATCCAGCGCACTGGTCGGTTCATCACAGACAATGAGCTTGGGATTAACTGCCAAGGCGCGGGCTATACATATCCGTTGCCGCTGACCGCCGGAAAATTCATGCGGATAACGTAATGCCGAATCGGTTGGTAAATCGACTTGCTGCAATAATTGTTTTACGCGGGTCTTGCGCTCGGCAGAGCTGATGTCGGGATGCAAGGCACGGATGCCTTCGGCGATGATGTCACCGACCAACATTCTGGGATTCATCGAGGAAAAAGGGTCTTGGAAAACAATCTGGATATTGGCGCGTTGCTGTCTTAAGGTTTCGCCGGTTAAGGCGTTAAGATTGATACCCTCAAGGGTAACCTCTCCACTGCCGCCCGGGATCAGGTTTAACAAGCTTTTGCCCAGCGTGGTTTTGCCACAACCGGATTCACCGACCAGAGCCAGTGTTTTGCCTTGCTGGATAGTAAAACTCACGCCATCGACGGCGCGTACATAATCAACGATACGTTTAAAAAGACCTTTGCGAATCGGGTAGTAACAATAAAAGTCGTTAACCTGCAATAAGGGCGGTTTTTCTTGGGGAATGTGTGCCAAACAGCTTTGCATGGAAGGCAAGGCCTTGAGTAACTTGCAGGTATAGGGATGTTGGGGGTGATTGAAAATGGTTTTGGTTAATCCGGTTTCGACAATTTTACCTTGCTGCATCACGGCAACACGGTCTGCCATGGTCGATACCAGCGCCAAATCATGGCTAATCAACCATAATGCCATGCCGGTTTGTTGCTGGATGTTTTTCAGTAACGCCAATATTTGTGCCTGAATGGTGACATCCAGCGAGGTAGTGGGTTCATCGGCAATCAACAAGTCCGGTTGACCTGCCAAGGCAATGGCAATCATCACTCGTTGCCGTTGGCCGCCGGAAAGTTGATGGGGATAGTCTTTAAGTCGCTGCGCCGGTTCGGGTATTTCAACTTGCTGTAGTAATTTCAGTACCCGTTCTTTGATTACTTTTTTGGATAAAGAAAAATGGATTTTTATAACTTCTTCGATTTGGCTGCCAATGGTCATCACCGGATTTAGCGAGGACATGGGGTCTTGAAAAATCAAACCGATACGTCTGCCGCGAATTTTGCACAGTTCAAATTCTGCACGTTTTATTAAATTGTCACCTTGCAAACTAATCGCATCGGCTTTGATTTGGGCATTGTTTGGCAATAATCTGAGTACGGATAAGGCGGTGATGGATTTGCCGGAGCCGGATTCGCCGACCAAGGCAAAGGTTTCACCGGGATAAATTGCAAAGCTGATGTCATCAACAACCGTCTGCTGATGATTGAAAGTAACACTGAGGTTTTCAACAGAGAGTAGGGGAGTATTCATCGCCTGAGTTCGATATAAGAAAATGGACATAATGTAGGGGCAAGACTATGTCGTTGCCCAATTCGCAAAAGGGCAACCACATAGGGTTGCCCCTGCGTTTGGTAAAATCCTAAAACAGACCCGTTATCCGGCCGTCATTATCAATATCAATTCTTTCTGCGGCGGGTACTTTGGGTAAACCGGGCATGGTCATGATGTCGCCGGCAATGGCAACAATAAATCCTGCACCATTGGCCAGTTTGACTTCCCGAATTTCTAAAGTATGTCCGGAAGGTGCGCCTTTGGCATTGGGGTTGGTTGAAAATGACATTTGCGTTTTTGCCATACAAATCGGAAATTTTCCGTAATCCGTATCCCATTCGGCAAGTTGGGCTTTTACTTTGGCATTGGCCGTCACGTTGGAAGCACCGTATAGCTTGGCAGCAATCGTTTCAATTTTTTCCCACAAGCTGAGGTTTTCATCATAGACGTAAGTAAATTCAGGTTCATGATCGTCAACAACATTAATAACCGCTTGTGCCAGCGTTTCTGCGCCTTCGCCACCGGTTGCCCAATGCGTTGAAACGATGCAGGTTGCGCCTAAGTCGGCACATTTTTGTTGGAGTAAAGCGACTTCGGCTTGAGTATCAAAGGTAAAATGGTTAATGCATACCACACAAGGCAGGCCATAATGCCGGGTAATGTTGTGGTAATGACGTTCAAGATTAACAAAACCTTGTTCCAGTGCCGCCAGATTTTCGGTGTTTAAATCTTCTTTAGCGACGTTGCCATGAAATTTAAGTGCTCTAATGGTGGCAACCAAAACCACAGCCGAGGGTTTTAATCCTGACATGCGACATTTAATATCAATAAACTTTTCAGCGCCCAAATCAGCCCCAAAACCGGCTTCGGTCACGACATAATCCGCCAGTTTTAACGCGGTTTTGGTAGCTGTTACGGTGTTGCAACCGTGTGCAATATTGGCAAACGGGCCGCCATGAATAATAGCGATGTTGTTTTCCAGTGTTTGTACCAGATTGGGTTTGATGGCATCTTTTAATAAAGCGGCCATGGCACCTTGCGCATTTAAATCGCGGGCATAAACGGGTGTCACTCTGTCGGATTTATAGCCGATGACAATGCGACCCAGACGTTCTTTAAGATCAGCGCGGCCGGTGGCCAGGCAAAGTATCGCCATCACTTCAGAAGCGACCACAATGTCGTAACCGTCTTCACGCAAGTAGCCGTTTGCCGGGCCACCCATGCCAACGACGATGTGACGCAGTGCGCGGTCATTCATATCAACCACCCGCTTCCACTGAATGCGTCTGGGGTCAATATCCAGCGCGTTACCGTGATTAATGTGGTTGTCTATCAACGCCGATAACAGGTTATGCGCCACGCCGACCGCATGAAAGTCACCGGTAAAGTGCAGATTAATGTCTTCCATGGGCACCACTTGTGAGTGACCTCCGCCCGCTGCACCGCCTTTTACGCCAAAACAGGGACCCAAGGAAGGCTCGCGCAAGCACATTATGGTTTGTTTGCTCAAGCGGTTCATGGCATCGCCCAAACCAACGGTCGTGGTCGTTTTGCCTTCGCCCGCTGGCGTCGGACTAATGGCGGTTACCAGAATTAGTTTGCCGTCTTTTTTGTCAGTCAGGCTGTTGATGTATTCCAGTGATATTTTGGCTTTGTAATGACCGAAGGGCTCAAGGTGCTCGGCTTCTATACCGTACTGCTCTTTTGCCAATGCGATGATCGGTCGCATCGTGGCTTGTTGGGCGATTTCTATATCTGACATGTTTTATTTAAAGTTAATAATTGATAGGTGTTTAATGCAATCCGGGAATGTCAATTGTCGGTGGCTAGTTACGTCCAAGTAAGCGCCCATCTAATTCGCGGTAAGCAGGGAACGCCGAGTCAAAACTTAGTAAACGAGCATCATAAAGCAATGCGGTCGCAATAATAATTCTATCTTGAGGGTCTTTGTGATGTTCAGGCAAAGTAACTGCCCTGATACCGATTTGAGCAGTTACAGGCAGAATTTGAATGTCTGTATTGTGCTCTATTTGGCTGAACCAGTGCTCAAAAGGCATATTTAAATCAATGCGGCCGTGACGGACTAACCAAGCCATTTCAAAGCATGAAATGGCTGATACACTCACTTCATCCGCTTCTTCAATTAAGGCAATAGTTTCTGTTGATAATTTTCCCTGTATTTGATTGATCCACCAGTGCCAGATATGTGTATCCAGTACAATCATTCACATCCCCAGTCGGCAGCTGAAGTAGAGGACATGACATCACCCAATTCTTTTACTTGTCCGGCAAATTGAATGGGAGGTGTGCGAAGTTTTTTAGCTGTTTTTGGCTCAGTCTCATCAAGTGTCATTATTAAAATTTCTACCCGCTGGTGGGCAAATGATGCAGGTAGATCAATAACAAGATGTGGCGTGTCCAGCGTTTGGATGGTGCGTTGAATTTGCATGGTTGCATTTCTCGCGTAAATGTAAATGTATTTGGTTGCGGCTAGACCACTAATTAATCTAACCTCTCGATAATTTCATTACTGATATTCGCCTTGTAATAAACAGCCTTGTCGGGCGTGCTGTTTAAGTCCGACAACTCCATGGTCTAAAAGGTCAGGCAACGAAAAGAAGTTGCCTGACCTACCCAAATCAACTATAAACCGGAAACCGTGCACAAAGATTACTGACTTTTTCCCTTACATTAGCACTGACGTCTTCATCATCAATGTTTTCCATGACGTCACACATCCAGTTGGCGATTTCGATCATTTCTGCTTCCCTAAAGCCGCGTGTGGTTGGCGCTGGCGTACCGATACGAATGCCGCTGGTGACAAACGGTGATTGCGGGTCGTTAGGTACGGCATTTTTGTTGACGGTAATATGTGCTTTGCCAAGTGCTGCATCTGCGGCTTTACCGGTAATGCCTTTAGGAATAAGAGAAACCAGCATCAAATGATTGTCGGTGCCGTCTGAAACCACATCAAAACCGCGCTCGATAAAAACGGTGGCCATGGCTTGGGCGTTTTTAATTACTTGTTGCTGATAAACGCGAAACTCAGGTTGCATCGCTTCTTTAAAAGCAACCGCTTTGGCGGCAATAACGTGCATGGACGGGCCGCCTTGTATGCCCGGAAAAATATTGGAATCGATTTTTTTCTCGATTTCAGGATTGCTTTTACACAAAATAAGGCCACCGCGCGGGCCGCGTAAGGATTTATGCGTGGTACTGGTGACAACGTCAGCAAAAGGGACGGGGTTAGGATATAAACCTGCGGCGATTAAACCGGCTACATGCGCCATATCAACGACAAAGTAAGCGCCCACTTTATCAGCAATGTCGCGGAAACGTTGCCAATCCCAAACGCGTGAGTAAGCAGAAAAACCCGCAATAATCATTTTTGGTTTATGTTCCAGTGCCAAGGCTTCAACTTGCTCGTAATTAATTTCACCGGTTTCAGGGTTTAAACCGTATTGAATGGCATTGTAAATTTTGCCGGAGAAATTGGGTTTGGCACCGTGTGTCAAGTGACCGCCATCAGCCAGACTTAAGCCCATGATGGTATCGCCCGGTTGAATCAATGCCATGAATACGGCCATGTTGGCCTGAGAGCCTGAGTGTGCCTGTACGTTGGCGTAATCAGCACCAAATAACGCTTTGGCGCGGTCGATGGCTAATTGCTCGACTTTATCAACAAATTCACAACCACCATAATAACGTTTGCCGGGATAACCTTCGGCATATTTATTGGTTAACTGAGAGCCTTGTGCTTCCATTACGCGTGGACTGGCGTAATTTTCCGAGGCGATCAGTTCAATGTGATCTTCCTGGCGATTACGTTCTTCTTCCATTGCTTGGAACAGATCATCATCAAAACCGGCTATGGACATAGATTTTTTAAACATGGTGTTTCCTGATTAAGAGGTGTGTATTTGAGTAAGTTTAGGGTGAATAAGTAATACTTGCAGGTCAGCTACGTTGGTTCCGGTCGCGCCGGTATTCAGTAAATCCTGTGAGCTTTTTAAGGCCGTGTGAGAATCGTTATTGTCCAGCATGGCAAGCGGATTTATGCCCGCATGGCTCATGCGCTTTAGGGTGTCTTGGTCAGCGATGCCCCCTGCGGCATCCGTTGGGCCATCGCGACCATCGGTGCCGCCACTCAAAAATGTCCAATGACCGGTTAAGCCTTGTTGCTCTGCTGCAATTGCAAAAGCCAGCACCATTTCCTGGTTACGGCCGCCGCGTCCCGTGCCTTTTAATGTAACAGTAGTTTCACCGCCTGCCAACAAAGCCAGAGGTTTATCGATGCCGTTGGCGATTAAGTTTTTTGCGTAACTGACCCATTTTTCAGCCGCCTGTCTGGCTTCGCCGCAAAGATGCGCGTCGTACAAGCGGGTTTGGTAGCCTAAATCTTGCGCGGCTTTTAGTGTTGCTTTGACGCTAATGGCGTTGCTGCCCACTAAAGTATGGCCGGTATTTTTAAAAACAGGATCACAAGGCTTGGGTGTTTCAGGTGCTTTGCCCAGTCTTCCTTGCTCCAAATGCTGTTGAACCTTGATGGGTACTTTATCCCAATTATTTTTGGATTTAAAAACGGCAATCGCATCGTTGTATGTGCTGGGGTCAGCAACCGTTGGGCCACTGGCAATGGCGCTTAAGTCATCGCCTAATACATCCGATAAGATAAGTGCATGCAAGTCCGCCGGCACTGCCAGTCGTGCCAAGCCACCACCCTTTAACAGGGACAAATGTTTGCGTACACAATTAATCTGGTTGATCGTTGCGCCACTGGCCAGAAGCAATTCAGTGGTAGCAATCTTTTCTGCCAGCGAAACTCCATGGGTAGGGCAGGGGATAAGTGCTGAACCACCGCCACTGACTAATACCAAAACCAGTTCATTTACTTGCGCGAGACTGATTAAGGCAGCGCACTTAAGTGCGGCATTAAGGCCGGCTTCATCAGGCAGTGGATGCGCCGCGCCGATAACCTCAATAGCATCGAGCGTTGTTACGTTTTCGTAATTAGTAACGGCAAGGCTGCCAGCTGCCAGCAAATGAGCAGGGATGATTTCTTGAGCCGCTTTTGCCATAGCACAAGCGGCTTTGCCAAAGGCGATAAGATGGACTTTTGACCAGTGACCGGTGCGCTTTTTGGTAAGATCGTTTAAATCCAGTAGAAATTCCAGTTGTTGACCATCAGTAAATAAACAGCTTTTAACCGCTTGATAAGGGTCAGCCGCAGTGACGCCTGCCTTAAAAATACGTAAAGCATCTTCTCTTGATGACAACGCTGTTGGGTTTTCTGAATGGCTCATTGAGACGGTTATTAACTAAGCCATTTCTTTGGCCAGGGCAAAGATGTTTTCAGCATCCAGAACCTGTTTGTTATCATCAAATAATTGGGCAATACAGGCACGGTGTAAAGCCAGTTTTAACGAGCCAAAACCAATCGCGCCCCAGATGATTTTACCGTGGCGCAGATTGCCTTTATCCATCATGTCGGTACCGCCAATGCCTAAAGGGGGCGTTGCGTTGGCATCTGCTATCATTTCAAGCGTGCTGTTATATTGCCACTGTTCAGTGGACAGCAATTCAACACCGGACGCTCCGGTTGCCAAAACAATAGCCGCATTTTCAATGGCTTTGGCTCTGGCCTCATTATCAAATGCTTCGACAGGGGTTATGTCAACGCCAAATCGTAGCTTCATGTTGTTACACGCTTCTATGGCGCGTTCCATTTTACGGGCCGTTAAGGATACGATGGCACCTTCTTGAGCCAGCATGGCGGCTGCACGCTGCCCTACCGGGCCGGTACCTGCCAATACCACCGCTTTTTTGCCGGCGAGCACACCGCTGGATGCCAGTTTGGCAACAGCGGCGGCGGCGGTTGTATTGCTGCCGTTGCTATCCAACATGACTGATACTTGAAAGCCTGAAAAAAAACAGCTTTGTACGGCTGCGAATAATTTTTGACCGGCAAGCATATCGCTGCCGCCAACAAAAATAGCGGTATTTTTTTTGTCTTTAGGGGCGCGGGTAAAAATAGCACCTTCTACCAGTGCCGTGACGTTTTCCGGCATCAATCCGCCATGCCCAATAACATGATCGGCACCGCCATCATAGCCTACAACCGTGTCGAAAACGGAGGGGTGCGTGTCTGTATCAAATTGGAATAGCAGTTTTTTCATTAACTTACCCGTATCTATGCGTTAATGTGATGATTTTGAGCCGTATTATACCCGATAAAAAAAACTGTGCGGTGATTAAGCGGTAAGATTAATGGGTGTTTTTACTGTGGAAGGAGTGATACGATTGTACGTATTGTCAGCTATTCTTTCGCCGGCAAAAATAAAACGGTGAAATGAGCCGGCTTGGTTGTTAAGCCATAATGATTACCAATTATTAATGGGGCTTTATAAAATAGGCACTATCCATGATAAAACTAAAAGGAAAACAAATGAAAACACCCGTTCATATTGCAGTTACCGGCGCGGCAGGGCAAATTAGTTATTCGTTGCTGTTTCGTTTGGCGGCAGGTTCTTTGCTAGGCCCGGATCAGCCCATTGTCTTGCATTTACTGGAAATCGCACCGGCAATGAATGCCTTGCAGGGTGTCGTGATGGAGTTGAATGATTGCGCAAATCCCTTGTTGCATAGAATTGAAATAACAGACGATCCACTGGTGGCATTTAAAAATGTTGATTATGCTTTTCTGGTGGGAGCGCGTCCAAGAGGGCCTGGAATGGAGCGCAAAGATTTACTGGAAGTTAATGCGGAGATTTTTTCGGTACAAGGCAAGGCGTTAAATGCAGTGGCCAGCAGAGATGTCAAGGTATTGGTAACCGGTAATCCTGCCAATACTAATGCCTTGATTGCGTTAAAAAATGCGCCGGATTTAAGTCCGGATAATTTTTCGGCAATGAGCCGGTTGGATCATAATCGGGCGATAAGTCAGTTAGCTGAAAAATGTGGCGTTTTGACCACGGATATAAAAAACATGATTGTCTGGGGTAATCATTCGGCAACCCAATATCCTGATTTGCATCATGCCAAGGTAAAGGGGCAAGATGCCTTGTCATTGGTTGATAAAACCTGGTTTGTTAATGACTTTATTCCTACGGTACAGCAACGGGGTTCCATTGTTATTAAAGCCAGAGGGCAGTCCAGCGCCGCCTCTGCGGCTAATGCCGCGATTGATCAGATGAGAGATTGGGCATTAGGTACCGAAGAAGGCGATTGGGTCAGTATGGGTGTTGTTTCTGATGGCAGTTATGGTATTGCCAAGGGCTTGATTTATTCCTTTCCGGTAACTGTCGTTGACGGCAAAGCCAGTATTGTTAAAAATCTGGTTATTAATGACTTTAGTAAGCAGCAGATGAAGCTGACCGAAACCGAGTTAAAAGAGGAAAGGGATGCGGTTAAGCATTTGTTTTGATCGTGTGATGCGTGGTTTTATTGATCTATTTTAATGAGCTCTAAAATAGCTTGACGGTACTGTAGTTTAGTCATTGAAAAATAAGAAAGGGCAGGCTTATGGCATATTCAATACCACGTGATGTTTTACTTTTACTGGAAACGGCGTTTAATCAGGATCGGGAAAAAGCGGAAGTGTTCGCCAAAGTAATTGAAGGCGCTATTCAAGCTTATGAAAACCAGCGTGTCACGGATACAAAGAGAGTTACTTAAGGCAGACTTGGACAATGAATTACCTACAGAATTAGCGACCAAGGAATTTGTTCACGCGGAAATTAATGGGGTTCGTGCCGAAATTAGTGAAGTTCGTGCCGAGATTAGTGAGATCCGTGCCGAGCTTAAACAAAACGCCTTGTTGTTAAAAATCTTGATCGGTATTGCCGTTTTTGGCTTGACGTTATTTAACCCTGCATTCGTCAAATTGGTTGAGCTGGTTATCAAATAACCAGCGCTTTCAGGCTTTATTCATTACGCTTAAGTAGTGGAGTAGATTCAGAAAAATCAGCAGGCTAATAGGGACAATAGGATGAGCTTTATTGCACCCTATCGCCTGACCAACGTTGTTTAGACTTTAAACAACCCGATCGCCCGGTTCTTCACCGGCAAAAAATGCCGCAATATTGGCCAATACGCGATTACCCATTGCGATACGCGTTTCTTCTGTTGCACTACCTAAATGAGGTAACAGAGCAACGTTGTCCAGTTCCAAAAAGCCTGGGTCAATAGTCGGTTCACCCTCGAAAACATCTAAACCGGCACCGGCAATCCAGCCTTCTGTTAAGGCTTTAATCAGGGCTTTGCTGTCAACGACATCACCCCGCGCCGTATTGATTAAATGAGCCGATGGGCGCATCAGTTTTAGGCGTTGTTCGTTGATTAAATGTCGGGTTGCCTCGCCACCCGGACAGTGTAATGAAACGAAGTTGGCTTCTGATAATAATTCTTCAACGGTTTCGCAGCGCGTGGCTTGCAAATTATCAATGATGTTTTGCGCGGGTTGTGAGGGGGCATAAAACAGAATTTTCATGCCGAAACCATGGTGCGCTTTTTTGGCCATTGCCTGCGCTATGCGACCAAAGCCAATCAATCCCAAGATTTTACCGGTTACTTTTTGTCCCAGTAACTGGGTGGGTTTCCAGCCAGTCCATTGCTGATGACTTATCAGGCGCTCGCCTTCAGCCGCGCGTCTTGCCGACATTAACAGCAGTAACATGGCAATGTCAGCGGTACAATCCGTTAACACGTGTGGAGTATTGGTAACCACCAATCCTTGTGCTTTGGCTGTATTGATATCGATATTGTTATAACCGACACCAAAGTTGCCAATAATTTTGGCGCGTTTTCCGTCAATGTTAAGTATGTCAGCAGTCAGTAAATCGGTAACGGTGGGCAATAAAGCATCTGCCGTTTGCAGGGCTTTTTTAAGTTCATCCGCCGTCATGGGGATGTCGGATTCGTTTAGTTGTACATCATAAAGTGCTTTTAACTGTGCCTCGACTTCAGCAGGCCATTTTCGAGTAACGATGACTTTAGGTTTGCTCATTGAATAGTCTCCACAGAATAGTGTTATGGATTTAAAGGTAAGGCTTTGCTAAAAAAGTCGTAGCCCGGCAACCGTAAACGGTTGCCGAACCATGCTACTTAAAGCGATTTATTATGCAGTTGCCCGATAATACTCGATAGCGGCTGCAACGCCGCTACCTGGTTTTATATCAAAACCGCAGTCCAATAAGGCCATTTCAACACCGGCGATAGCGCCCAGCATGGATACGTCATTCATATCGCCGACGTGACCGATACGGAAAGCTTTTCCTGTCAATATAGAAAGACCCGCGCCTAAAGAAATATTGTATTTACTAAAAGCTGTGCTGATGACCGTGCGGGCATCTTTATCTTCAGGGACAATAATCGCAGTCACTGTATTAGATTCAAAACCAGGCTCGGCACATATTGTTAAACCCCAAGCAGCCACTGCTTTACGCGTACCTTCCGCCAGGCGGAAGTGACGCGCGTAAACATTTTCCAGGCCTTCTTCAAGCAACATATCAATGGCTTTACGCAAACCATAGAGAATAGGCAACGCCGGTGTGTAAGGCGTGTAGCCATCTTTGTTGGCGTTTATCTGGTCTCTTAAGTCCAGAAAACAACGTGGATAAGTTGATGTTTCAGTTGCTTTTAACGCTTTTTGACTAAAGGCCAAAAATGCGCCGCCAGCCGGCATCATAAAACCTTTTTGTGAGCCGCTGATGGCACCGTCAACCGCCCATTCGTCCATGCGAAAATCAAGGCTGGCAATAGAGCTGACACCGTCAACAAATAACAGGGCAGGGTGGTTTGCTGCATTCATGGCTTTACGAACACCACCAATGTCACTGGTAACGCCGGTAGCCGTTTCATTATGTGTTGCTAAAACCGCTTTGATTTCGTGCTGGGTGTCTTCTTTTAAACGGGCTTCCAGCTTGTCAAGGGGAATGCCCTTACCCCAGGTTTCTTCATGAACTTCAACATCAAAGCCCAAGCGTTTTCCCATTTCAGCCCATAAATGACTGAATTGACCAAAACGATAGATCAATACTTTAT
>JBAXUR010000099.1:0-12010 GCA_037129595.1 Methylococcaceae bacterium
AAAGCCCTCTCCAGCGGGAGAGGGTTGGGAGAGGGGAAATTAAAGTGGAGAAAATCCCTATTTAATTCCCCTCATCCCAACCTTCTCCCGCTGGAGAAGGAGCAAAGTTACTTGTGTCTCCCAAGTAGCTATTTCCTTTGTTTATTGAGTACAAAAATACCCTAAGTGTTTATAGGTTTTATAGTGGGCATCCGCTACTTGGGGGAGCGACTAAAAGATGGGGTTGCTCAGTTACTTAAAGCCCTCTCCAGCGGGAGAGGGTTGGGAGAGGGGAAATTAAATCTGTGTCATCGGTGTTCTATTTTTTAATGGCCGAATCGTTATGGCCAGCCTAAAACGTCACCCTTTAATTTTTTAGGAACGTGCATAAAATAACTTGACCATTTATATCCCCTCACCCCAGCCCTCTCCCGGAGGGAGAGGGAGCAAGATGCCTGAGTTATTTCATGCGCACTCCTTAGCAGCGAATAAGGTATAATTTTAAGTTTTTTGTGGGTGTGGGTTATGACTGAAACCGATGTCATCATTATCGGAGCAGGTGCCTCGGGTTTGATGTGCGCTATTGAAGCAGGTAAACGGGGTCGACAAGTCATGGTGCTGGATCATGCCAATAAGGCAGGGAAAAAAATCCTGATGTCCGGTGGCGGTCGTTGCAATTTTACCAACTATTCTATAGAACCTGATAATTTTATTTCAAATAATCCGCATTTTTGTAAGTCGGCACTGAGTCGCTATACCCAGTGGGATTTTTTGGCATTAATTGCACGCCACCAAATTCCTTACCATGAAAGAGATCACGGGCAGTTGTTTTGCAACGACAGCGCAAAAGACATTTTAACTATGTTATTAAAAGAATGTGCGGAGGTCGGCGTAATCGTGCAACTTAATACCACCATAGAAAACCTGAAAAAATTAACCAACGGGTTTCATCTTAAAACCAATCAGGGTGAGGTAAGCTGCGAATCTTTAGTGGTTGCTACCGGCGGACTGTCCATTCCCAAAATGGGTGCCTCACCCTTTGGCTATAAAATAGCCGAACAGTTTGGTATTCCAGTCGTACCGACTCGCGCAGGCTTGGTACCTTTAACCCTGCAACCCGACGATAAAGAGCAATTTGCTCCTTTATCCGGTATTGCCGTGCCTTGTAGTATCAGTAACAAACGGCAGACTTTTAATGAAAACATATTGTTTACACACCGTGGCTTAAGTGGCCCTGCGGTATTACAAATTTCATCCTACTGGCTATCCGGAAGCGAGTCGGTGGTGATTGACTTATTACCCGCAGTTAATCTGGCTACAGAGCTTAAAGCAAAACGTCAGCAAAAATTAAAGAACACAGTAAAAACCATTTTGGACGGCTATTTACCCAAACGACTGGTTAGCTGTTTATTACCTGAAGAAGTCTTAACCCTGTCGTTACCTGATTTATCTGACCGCCAGATTCAGCAGATTGCCGATCAGCTACACAACTGGACAATTAAACCCAGCGGTACCGAAGGTTATCGTACAGCCGAGGTAACCGTGGGCGGCGTAGATTGCGAAGCGCTTTCCTCCAAAACCATGGAAAGCAAACAAGTGCCGAGGCTTTATTTTATCGGTGAAGTGGTCGATGTGACCGGTTGGTTGGGCGGCTATAATTTTCAGTGGGCCTGGTCATCTGCCTGGTGTGCAGGGCAATATGTGTGATTGTGCAGGCGCATCATGGCTTAGCTTTTGACTAGGCAGGTTAACCTGAAGATATCAGGCAAAGCCGTCTTTTAAATACTTATCAATAGACTATTAATGCGTTAGCCCTACAAAATGCGCATAAGCGCAGCGTCCAGAGTTAGTCAACAATTGGGGGGTATTTATTGCGAGTTACCCTACTACTATTTTGTAAGGTTAGACATTAAGTCGAGTAGGGTGTGCATCGCGCACCACAACCATGCAAGAGAAAGAAATCCAATAGGCTACCGATAGAAAACAATAATAAATTGTGGTGGAAATAAAGCTGTTTAGTGGATGCGATTTTAGGTGCGCGATGCACACCCTACTACTAAATACTCGCTTAAATCATTCCGATTAAGTAACACAATCTGCTGAATCATTGCATCCTGCATTAAATCATCCGTGCCAATACGCATCATTTTCAAAAAATAAAATAACAAAGCGCCTCTTACTTTACGTTCCAATATGCCATTGACCATTCCATAATCAAACTGGATCACCGCTTTTTGAGTGTCGCTCAAACCAGGATGTGCGCCTATTTTAACCGACACAAAAGTATCCCAGTGTCCGTCTTCCGAAGCATCCATCTCGGCAGGCCCCAACGTTTCTGCTGAATGAATGCGTGCCAACACAAAATCCCGAAATTCATGATGGGTATAACTAAAAGCCCGCGTATGCCAACGCAAACCATCAAATACCAAGGCATGAGGACACAACTGATGCTCAACCGGTTCAGTTCGCGACATAGACTGATAACGCACCTTAACCACTTTGTCCGACAAGATCGCCTGATTGATCGTTTGTAAAATCGTCGGATCAACCTGTCTAAACACCGGCTCAAGCACCTCGACAAGCGGTAAATTATCCGCCAACGTCACCACCGTATTGGAAGAATTGCCTTGATGAAGTTTTAAAATTTGCAGAAACTCCCCTGCACTACCGACCATAAAAGCCGCTTTAAAAGCATTATCAAGCACATAACGTTTTAACGATTTATCATAACGAATGTTATCCGGGCACAAAGTTTGATACAACGTAAAATCCTTGGACGCCTGCACCCGACTGATGCCAAAGTGTTGAGTCAACGACGCTGTCGAAACCTCACCACTCCAAAATACCGTCGCCTCCAGTAAAGTAAGCCGCTGTCGTTGTTCCCATTTTAAAGATTGCAAAAGCATATTAACCATGTTAGATTTATGAAAACTTAATTTATATGTATTATAAGATTATTGCTTTATTTTAGCTAGCGCCTGGCATCCCATGAAACTTTCTGACTGACAATGTAATAACGATTTATAGTGGGTATATTTCTTACTCAACCCTTACTTATTTTGTAAAGGTTCATCTGTAAACTAATCCTGAGTTAGGAAAATAGAATCCTACAGAATCGGACACTTTTTGTGAAGCATTTAAATAATTTCGTGAATCCAATGTCGATGATAAAAAACCAACCAGTCTGTAATGATGAAATCAATAATATTTTTTATGCTCACTCGACAAAACAAAGCGATAAAAGTGATTGGCAACTTTTACAAAATCACCTTATAAATGTCGGTGAACTAGCAGCGGGGTTCGCTGAGGCTTTTAATTGTGCTGAATATGGTAAAGCTGCGGGGTTACTGCATGATTTGGGTAAATATACGATAGAATTTCAACAGCGGCTTGAAGGCAAGCATCCAAAAGTAGATCATGCAACTTGGGGCGCAATAAAAGCGATTGAAAAATATGGGGACTTTGGCTATTTCATAGCTTATGCAATCGCTGGTCATCACGCCGGGCTTGCAAACGGTGCGTATCGCATAGATAAAAAACTTACGTCTTTAACAGAACGTTGCAACAAAACAAATTTACCACTTCTAAAATCGACATGGGAAAATGAATTAGAACACCAATTGATTAACAAGTTGTCAACCCCGCCTTTAAAGCTCAAAAAAGAATTTGGCTGTTTCCAATATACTTTTCTATCTCGCATGATTCTTTCTTGCTTGGTTGACGCTGATCGACTAGATACTGAAGCGTTTGCCAATAGTGTGGAAGGGCTGCCCCTGTCATCACGCGGTGACTATCCCAGTCTAACGCAACTGAAAACAAATTTTGATCGCTCATTACAATTATTTAAAAGCGATAAGGCTATAAATATAAAACGCGCAAACATTTTGTCTGCGGTACGTCACAATGCCAGAACACTTGAAGCAGGTTTATTTAGCTTAACCGTTCCAACCGGTGGCGGTAAAACATTAGCATCTATGGCTTTTGCACTTGACCATGCCGAAGCAAAACAAAAACGTAGAATTATTTATGTTATTCCGTTTACCAGCATTATTGAACAAAATGCCGCCGTATTTCGTAAACAATTCGGAGATGAATATCAGGATGCGATCATTGAGCATCACAGCGCATTTAATGGTCCCGCTATTGAAAGTAATGTGAATCAGTTTGATAGTAAAACAAAGCTAAAAATGGCAATGGAAAACTGGGATGCTCCCGTAATAATCACCACAGTGGTGCAATTTATGGAATCACTTTTTTCTAATCGCCCCAGCGATTGTCGGAAATTACACCGTATAGCAAACAGTGTGGTAATTTTGGATGAAGCACAAACTTTACCTATGCACTTATTACGACCTTGCATGGCAGCTCTTGATGAATTGGCAAAAAATTATAACTGCTCAATTGTGTTATGTACCGCTACGCAACCAGCATTTAAGGAAGAAGACGGATTTTTCGGTGGATTACAAAATGTGCGCGAATTGGCTAAATCCGACACCATTGACCCCAAACAACTCTACGAGCAGTTTCAGCGTGTCTCAGTTAAGCATATCGGCATTTTAGATGATGCTGAAGTCATTGATCGATTAAGAAATGAGCAGCAAATATTGTGTATCGTTAATACCAGAAAACAAGCGCAACAACTGTATCAAGGCATTGCGGATTTAACAGGTTCATTTCATTTATCGACCTATATGTGCGCAGTACATAGAAAATTGGTACTGGCAAAAATTCGTTTTGCTTTGAAACAAGGCAAGCCCTGTCGCGTAGTATCCACGTCATTGATAGAAGCCGGCGTGGATGTTGATTTTCCTTGCGTCATGCGTAGTGATGCAGGTTTAGATTCAATTGCTCAAGCTGCGGGGCGTTGCAACCGTGAGGATAAGCATAAGGCGCATGAAAGTTTTGTTTGGATATTTACCGCCAAAGACCATGCTCAGCCACCCGAACTTAAAACCTATGCCGACAAAATGAAAGAAACACTTAACCTTGAACCTTTTAGCAGTAACCCCTTAGGATTAGATGCTATTCAGGATTATTTTGGTCGTGTTTATTGGCATAAAGAATCAGGGCAAACCAGTGAGCTAGATAAACATAACATTCTAGGCGAAATACGAGACAGCAAGCTTCAAAGCCTGCCTTTTGATTGGATTGCGCAAAAATTCAAAATAATTAGTAATACCATGAAAACAGTCATCGTGCGTTATGATCAAACGGCGGTTGAAGCCATCGAACAATTATACGAATTACCTGATTATATGAGTGTTGGACAGCTTGCAAGAATTTTACAGGTCTATACAATTTCTATGCCTCAGCATTTAGCAGGGGAGCTGATCAAGCTAGGGGCATTGCAATATGTTCAATCCAAAAGATTTGGTGAACAATTTTTAGTGCTGGAAAGTGACAATTTATACACAGATAGCATTGGCTTCGATCCCGAAGCTAATCCGTTAATAATGAATGGTGAGGATTGCATTTTATGAACACTACATACAAATTATTGGAACTGGTGCAAGCATGAGTAAAGGCATTATCTTAAAGGTCTGGGGTGACAATGCCTGTTTTACTAGGCCAGAAATGAAAGTAGAGCGGGTTTCTTATGATGTTATTACGCCGTCAGCAGCACGGGGTATTATTGAGGCTATACATTGGAAACCAGCCATTCGTTGGATAATTGATCGTATCCATGTGCTTGAGCCTATTCGTTTTGAAAACATAAAACGTAACGAGGTTGCAGACATGATAAAGCCTAATAATGTCAAGGCTGCTATAAAAGCTGGCAATCTTGGCAAGCTGATTTATCACGTTGATGACGGTGATAATCGCCAACAACGCTCGGCAATCATTCTTAAGAAAGTGAGCTACGTCATTGAAGCTCATTTTGAACTTACTGCAGAGGCCGGTGCTGATGATAATGCGGGGAAGCACATTGAAATATTCAAACGCAGAGCCAATAAAGGACAATGTTTTCAACAACCCTGCTTAGGAAATCGGGAGTTTAGCGCGTCATTTGAATTGCTTGAAAGCCTGGCTGATATTCCCACTTGCCATGAACAGCTCAAAGGGGAGCGTGATTTAGGCTGGATGTTATGGGATATGGATTTTGCCAATGGCATGACACCACATTTTTTTAGAGCCAGCATGAATGATGGCATCATTGCTATACCTTCTATGCAGGAGGCAGTGGCATGATTCTTCAGTCATTAAACGATTATTACGATAGACTCTCTACAAAGATAGGTATTCTTCCTCCTTATGGTTGGAGTTGGGAAAAGATAAGTTATTGCGTAGTGCTGAATGGGGATGGTTCAATTCATCATATTGATGATTTACGAATTTCACAGGAAGTGAAAAACAAGACAACTTACACGCCGAGATCATTGATGGTTCCGAAGTTACCTGAAGGAAGGGCTTCAGGTGTGAAGGCTAATTATTTTTGGGATAATTCAGCCTATACATTAGGTCTTTCAGAAAAACCTAAGGACTTGAGCAAAAAATATGAAGATTTTTGGGCTAAGGTTCGTTCTTTTGATCCAAGCTCAAACACACTAAAAGCAATGCGGAATTTTCAACCGTTCTGGGATGAAAACAAGCAAAATTACGATTATTTAAAAACAAAAGAGGTTTTAGATTTTAATTTTGTCTTTAGACTTATTGACGATGGAAATAAATTTATTCATGAATGTGAGGCGTTTAAAACACAATGGACAGAGGAACTTTCCAATTATCTCAGTGGACTTTCAGATGGGCAATGTCTCATTGAGGGTGGATTTACGAAAATAGCCGATTTGCATAGCCTCATTAAAGGAGTGGATAAGGCGCAATCATCAGGCGCATTAATTGTATCGTTTAATAAAGAATCCTTTGAATCTTATGGTTTGAAAAAAGGCAAAAATGCCAGTATTGGTACGAATGCCGCATTCAAATATGTGACTGCTCTCAATTATCTGTTACGTAAAGACAGCAACAAACAACGTTTGAAAATTGGCGATGCAGTGACCGTTTTCTGGGCGAAAGCTACCGATAACATAGATGCTGAAGCTGCGGAAAGCTTTATGTCTGAAGCCCTTAGCCCAACGGATGAAAAAGAAGCTGCCGTTTTAGCTAATGTATTACAGCAAGTGGCAACAGGTGTGCCCCTACAATCTTTACGTCCTGACCTTGATCCTTTGACAAGATTTTATGTGTTAGGTTTATCACCGAATGCTGCTCGTATATCGATACGATTTTGGTATGCTTCCACCCTTGCTGAAATGGCACAACGAATAGCCCTGCATTATCATGATCTACATCTGGAGCCACAACGGGGTAATGGACTGCCTGAAATTTGGAAATTAACTTATGCCACCGCTCCAGTTCGAGCGGGGAAAGTAAAAGCAGATGATATCTCGCCTCAATTAGCAGGTGGCCTTGCACACGCAATTTTCACTGGGCAAAACTATCCACAAAGTCTTTTAGCGCAAGTGCTAATCCGTATGCGCTCAGATGGCGTCATTGATTTCATACGAGTATCGCTATGTAAAGCTGTCATCAACCGTCAAATCCGTTTAAATCAATCTACCAATATAAAGGAATTATCTATGAGTCTGGATGTAGAAGAAAAAAATGTGGCCTATCGAATGGGACGACTTTTTGCCGTACTTGAAGCAGTTCAAAAACAGGCGTTGGGGCATGAAATTAATGCCACTATACGTGATCGTTACTGGGGGGCAGCTTCCGCCACGCCAGCCTTGGTATTTCCTATGTTGATGCGTAACTCAATGAATCATCTTTCAAAAATAAGAAAGGACATTCAGAAAAAACATTTAGCATTTTTTTTCGAAAAGCAGATGGGCGATATTCAAGAAAATATGCCTAGCTTCTGGCCTCGTAATCTTAATCTTCAAGATCAAGGACGATTTACTATCGGTTATTACCATCAACGGTTTACCCGAAAAATAAAAGACTCGGCAGGAACAGAAATTGAAAATCTTGTAGCTGTAGATATTGACGAAGATCAATCCCAAAGCCAATTGATTGATGATTAGATCAGAAAGTTAATAACTTGCAACTATTTAAACACTAAAGGAATATACAACATGACCATGATTAATAACCGCTACGAATTTGTTTTACTGTTTGATATAAAAAACGGCAATCCTAACGGCGATCCAGACGCCGGTAATATGCCACGCCTAGACCCAGAAACTAATCAAGGCTTAGTGACCGATGTTTGCCTAAAACGCAAGATTCGTAATTTTGTAGAGCTAACACAAGGAGATAATCCGAGTTACGCAATTTATATGCAGGAAAAGGCGGTATTAAACAACCTGAATAAACTAGCATACGAAGCACAGGGCTTAAAGTCCGTAGCAAAAAAATTACCCCCTGAGGCGGATAAAGCAAAAGCTTTGACGCAATTCATGTGCGATCACTTTTTCGATATTCGCACCTTTGGTGCAGTAATGAGTACTGAAGTGAATACCGGTACTGTCCGTGGGCCGGTACAGATTGCTTTTGCACGCTCAATTGATCCGGTTTTTCCGCAAGAGATTTCAATAACGCGAATGGCCGTTACTAACGAAAAAGATGCAGACAAAGAACGTACAATGGGACGTAAACATATTATTCCTTACGGTTTATATCGCGCCCATGGGTTCATCTCTGCATCGCTTGCCGAAAAAACAGGCTTCACCGAAGAAGATTTACAGATTTTGTGGAAGTCCCTTGCAGAAATGTTTGAGCATGATCATTCTGCCGCCCGTGGTGAAATGGCAACTCAAAAACTGATTGTCTTTAAACATGACGATAAATTAGGCAATGCACCGTCACATAAACTATTTGACCTGATTACGATTGATCCTGCCCAAAAAGACGGTATGCCAGCGCGTAGCTTTAGTGATTATATCGTTAGTATTAACCGAGATAACTTACCACAAGGCGTTGAAATAATAGAAAAAGTATAATTTTTGTTTGATGTCTAGCACCTGCCAGGTTTTAAAAACCGGGCAGGTCTATTGTCGCAATACCTGCTATTTAAAGGTGAATAACATGCAAACGATTACATTTACAATCGATGATAATGTCAGTCGGTTATTACACGACATTGCCGAAGAGAATAATAAACCGACCAATGAAATTATTGTTGAATCGTTACATTATTATGCAGCTTTGCTGCAAAGAAAAAAGCTAAGCCAACAAATTAAATATGCGTCTAACTTAGTAGCTAACCAAAGCTTGGAAATTAATCAATCCTTAGCAGCGAGTAATTCAGATGGGCTTTAAGCGGGGTGATGTGCATTTAGTTAATTTTAATCCTTCAAAAGGCACGGAAGCGGGAAAAATACGCCCGGCGCTTATAGTGCAATGCAATGATTTAAACGATGTAGGCCACCCCAGCACCCTTGTTTTACCGCTGACAACTCAAGTTCATGTAAATGCACAGCCCTTGCGCTTTAACCTTGCCGCGCGTGATGCGTTAAACCAATCTTCCGATATCATGATTGATCAAGCTCGCGCGATAGATAATCAACGCATCACCTCAGAGCCGTTGACGTCGCTTTCTGAATCGGAAATGGCGATGATTGAGCGGTATATGAAAATCATTTTGGGTTTTGAGTAATGAGTCAGCTAATGACCGAACATTTAGCTATTTGCATATCTGCGCCCGATGGTATTAAAAAATTGCGCGAGTTGTGTCCATCAATAGTACCCAATCTCGATAAACCCAAAACATTTATGAAATATCCGCTGGATATTCCGATAATTAATCCTTGGTTTGATTAGGCACATGGAAGCAGAACCCATCTATCTATCGCGTCTGCAACATTATCTTTTTTGCTCAAGGCAATTTGCTTTAATTGAACTGGAAGACATCTGGGCTGAAAATCAATTTACTGCCGAAGGTCAGGTGTTGCACCAACGGGTCAATCAGGCTGATCAACAAAAACGCGGTACGATTCGTACCGTGTGGGCATTGCGTTTGGCAAATGTAGAGCTAGGCATTGAAGGCGTTGCTGATGTGGTGGAATATCATAAACAAGCGGATGGGGCAGAAATACCTTATCCAATTGAGTATAAACGCGGCAAACCCAAAGAACATCGTGCCGATGAAGTGCAGTTATGCGCCCAGGCACTTTGTTTGGAAGAGATGCATAGGGTATCGGTGCCGGAAGGTGCGTTGTTTTATGGCGAAGTTCGCCGTCGGCATCCGGTTGTTTTTGATGCTGAATTACGCAACTTAACAGCACAAACTATTGTAGCTTGCCGAACCATTGTACAAACCAAAATCACACCTAAAGCCATTTTCAAATCAAAAAAATGTAGCAGATGCTCGCTAATCGATCAATGCCATCCCAAAAGCTTTGGCAGATCGGCTGCCGCCTGGTTGGCAGCACAACTCACTGAGGACTAAACATGCGCCCATTACGTAACGTCATTTATATTCAAACACAAAATTCCTGGCTACACAAAGACAACGAAAATCTGGTTTTAAAAGTTGAAAAGGAAACCAAAGCACGCATTCCCATCCATAAATTACAAGGTTTAGTCTGCTTTGGACAAGTGACGATTTCACCTTATTTGATGGCGCACTGTGCGGAAAATGGCATTACCATTACCTTTTTAAACTTATTTGGGAAATATCTGGCAAGGGTTGAAGGGCCGGTAAGTGGCAATGTGTTATTACGCAGAACCCAACATTTAACAGGTGCTAATATTGAAAAAAGTGTTGCCATTGCTCAAACCATGTTGTCAGGTAAACTGTATAACCAGCGCTATGTAATCAGACGCTATTTACGTGATTATGGTGAAAAAATTAGCGAAGATGCTGTACGCACTGAGCTACAAACTTCTGAAAAACGTCTGACCCGTTGTTTGGCACAAATACCTGATTGCAAAGCGATAGATACCTTGATGGGACGCGAAGGAGAAGCGGCTCAAGTTTATTTTGGTGTATTTAGGCATTTGATACGCCAAGATGATTTTGTCTTTGATACCCGTAGAAGACGACCTCCGACAGATCCGGTTAATGCTTTATTATCATTTTGCTACACCCTACTGACACATGATTGTCGTTCTGCGTTGGAAACGACAGGGCTTGATCCGGCCAGTGGTTTTTTGCATCAATTACGTAGCGGCAGGCCTTCATTGGCACTGGATTTGGCAGAAGAATTTAGACCTATGGTTGATCGGTTTGTATTGTCGCTGATTAACAAGCGTCAACTGGTTATTAAGGATTTTGAGACGTGGCCCAATGGTTCGGTTACCTTGAAGGATGAACCTCGAAGAACATTACTGGCCGCATGGCAAGATCGAAAACAAGATACATTAATGCATCCGTGGTTTGATGAAACGGTGCCGGTGGGTTTACTGCCTTGGCTGCAAGCACAAGTATTGGCGCGTTTTTTAAGGTGTGATTGTGATAGTTATGTGCCATTTTTGTGGAAATAAAAAAGAGTATTCATGATGATGATGATTTTAGTGACTTATGATGTCAGTTTTAAAAGCGCAACCGGTCCTAAACGTTTGCGTAGAATAGCTAAGTTGTGCCTTATTTACGGGCAGCGAGTCCAATATTCTGTATTTGAAATTGAACTGGATATGGCGCAATGGACAAAATTAAAAAATGATTTAATTTCCGTCATGGATGAAGAATTGGATAGTTTACGATTTTATTATTTAGGCAATAATTGGGAACACCGTGTTGAACATATCGGTGCTAAAGCCGTTTTGGATTTAAACGGCTTGTTATTATTGTAATGCGAACCATAAGCTAGCATAAAAACAGCAAAATTCCGCATCTACTTTAATGTATTGATTTTTTTGATTTTTTATTTGAGAGGTAAGTGATTTATAATGCTTGTTGCAGATGTTTTGACCGGTTCGCAAATTATGGGCTTTACGGCCATTAAATTCAAACGGTTAGGCTAATGTAGTCGCGCCCCGCGTGGGCGCGTGGATTGAAACACGAAATACACTTACATCAAACCAAACAGTCAGGTCGCGCCCCGCGTGGGCGCGTGGATTGAAACACGAAATACACTTACATCAAACC